>JANOYJ010000100.1:0-2172 GCA_031428815.1 Phyllobacterium sp. | reverse complement strand
CAGGTCGCCCGCCAGCAGGCACGCCAAGCGGGCTGCGGCGGTGGATTTCTATCCGCCTTCGGCAGCAATGAGAAACCGCGCAGCTGTGGCCGGATTATGAGCACGATTAATCGCATGGAAGCCAATCGCGCAGCACTCTTGCGCAAGCGCGACGGATTTTCAGGCGGTGACGCCAGCAGTTCCCGCCGCTTAACTCTCGCCGCACTTGCAGCAAATAATTGCAGTGGTGCACGTATTACGAATGTGAAAGCAAACCGCAAGCTCCCGGCACCTGTTCAAGACGGCTCCGGTGCACGAACCTCGCTTTTCGATCAAATTTTCAATGACGCCCCCGTCCGTAAAGAGCGCAAGGAAAGCATAAGAGAGAGAAAAACCATTCAAAAGGTCCGCAAGAGCGACGAAAGCCGAAATAGTGTTTATGTTCCGACTGGTCGCGTCGGCAGGGTTCGCACACTGTGCGTCAGGACCTGCGATGGTTTCTATTTCCCGGTTTCTTTTTCGACGACAAGTGATCATTTTTCCAAGGATGTCGCAGCGTGCACCGCCATGTGCCCCGGCGCGGAAACCAAGTTGTATTATCATTCGGTACCGAGTGAAGAGCCCGAACACATGGTGGACCTTGAAGGCACAGCTTATATGTCTACGCCCAACGCCTTCCGATACCGTGCAATTGGCGCACGCTCGACGCCCGGCTGTACATGCCAAGGGACACAAGAGGTTCAGTCCACGCCGGTTGAAGGCGAAGACGAACTTACAAATGCCGATAAAGACGCAAAGCCAGCAAAGTGGATTGCAGTGCCGCAAGCACGTCCGGATCAATTTATGGATAGCGAAACAATTGCCAATTTGCGCGGCGGGCTAACAACAGAAAAGCTTGAAGATCTTCTTGGAAAACCCGACGGCACCGGGGCAACGGCCAGCCTTTCGCAGGGAAAAATTAGGGTCGTCGGACCGACGTTCCTTCCCACCCAAACGGGAGCCATCGGATTGAAGGCTCCTGCACGTACAAACGTACAGTGAGTACAAATAGATCAGATTGATAGAGTTCAACTAATTTCGCGTAGACTCTCGCTGATCAATCCATCCACCGTAAAGCGCCACACTAAGCGCTAATTCCGCTGCCTCTGCCGGACAAAGCCGCGTGCGCTGATAACCCAGCGCATGACCGCAGGCTTCAATAGCGGCGCGAACAAGGGCGGATCGGTTTGATGGCTCGATAAGCAACCCATCTATATCACCCTGAACCCGCGCAATCAGATTCCGCGGACTGGCCGACAATTGAATACCACGCAAAGAGACTGTACCACGCCGCTGCATGGCCTCCTGTGCATCGTGCTGTACAACAGAGAAATCCGGGAAACGGCGAGCGCCAGCGACAAGTGCCGCTTCCACCAGCACTGAGGCCAAAGTACCGGATTTGAGCGCCCCCAGCTTTTCACTTACTGCATCACTCCGCAAAAACGCTGTGCCGTTGGCGGATAGCTCCAAAAAAAATCTCTCCGGTTGCTCACGAAATGTCGCCCGCTGCACAACACGTCCGGTAAGAAATGCCAATGTCGCAACAAGATCCCCCAAGCGCGAACCGACCCGGCCATCGACATCTTGCACGACAAGTTGGAACAGCGACCATCCAAAATCCATGCCGTCATAGGAGGCAGATGGGACCGTAACCACACTCTCCGGCATCCATGATCCGTTATGACGTTGTACTTTATGCAACCCGTCCACCCCTGCAACGCGGCGAACCTACAACCAAGACGACAAAATCGGGTTAGAGTCATGCAGAAAATTTTATCGAATTGGACTCACCGCACCCTAATCACACGAGATATCCATCATATCTCAAAATTGAGTTACTTGCGAGGGACTAGCCTCCTCAAGAAAAGACATCTAATATTCATTAATAAGATTATCGGATGGTAGCAAAGCGTGAAAAACATTTACGTGAAGTGATTGACCAAAATGCTCTGTGCGATGATTATCGCGCGATTCATCTTTCGAGGGATAATCGTGCGTAACATCATCTCAAGCCTGCTCCTTGCCGCTTCACTTCTCCTGCCTGCCGCCTTGGCGCCGACCTCCGCGGCCGCCGAAAGTGCTTTCGCCCGCTTCATTCAGGGTTGACAGCCGCGTGCGCAAGGCGGCTAGTTTATGTCGGTCAATTCGCCGATC
>JANOYJ010000099.1:0-1832 GCA_031428815.1 Phyllobacterium sp. | reverse complement strand
TGCCGATGCCTTCCGCTCATTAGGGTTAGACCGGCGTGATGCGCTCTGGGCGGCGCGTGGTCTCAATCGCGTCGGCGGACAGGAAGATTTGCCGCTGTTTTCGATTGTGGCGGACCCAACCCGCGAAAGGGATTTCGGCCTGCCAAGCATGCTGATCGGCGAGCATGTCGTGGAAGATTACCGCACCATCGGGCTTTCGCTGAAAACCCATCCGGCGGCCCTCCTTCGCTCTGAACTCACCACGCAAGGTGTCACGCCCTCCGAGCGACTGGCCGATATGGAAAACGGTAGCAAGGTGCGCGTTGCCGGTCTGGTTCTGGTGCGCCAGCGCCCCGGCACCGCGTCCGGCGTTATCTTCATGACCTTGCAAGATGAAGGCCATGTCGCCAATGTCGTGGTCTGGCCAAAGATATTCGAGCAGTTTCGCGGCGAAGTGCTCGGCTCGCGCTTTTGCGCCGTCGATGGCTATGTGCAAAGCGAGAGCGGTGTCGTGCATGTTATCGCCAAGCGGATCATCGATTTTTCACCCCTGCTCGCGAAACTATCCAGCGCGGAGTTCACGATAACTGTAACCGCAGCAGACGAAGTCAGGCGCCCGGTGGAGGCTGACTCCCGAAAGCATCCGCGCAATGTTCGCCATAAGCTGAGCTATGAACCGGCGGCAAAGGTAATGCCGAAGGGCCGGAATTTTCATTGATACAATTCTTGCATCAACGAAAATCGCGGAATGCTAAAAAAACGGAAGAAGCCCGCAAAATAGGTCTTGTCAATTCAAGTAAAGTCACTCACAATCAATTTGAGAAAACCTTTTCCCACATTATGACCAATCACATTCGTGATCGTTCATTGTGAAATGGGAAAAGCTTTTCCGGCACTGGTCTCGTGGGAGAAATCGAGGGTTGTGTCTCACGCAATGGGAGGAATTCATGAGAGTACCATTCTTATCCAGTGCCTTGGCGCTGGCCTTGACAGCATCAACGATCATCGCCGCGCCGGGTTTGGCTATGGCGGAAGATCTCAATATGTGGGTGCGCGCATCTGGCGCGGGCGCAGCGCAACATCTCGTCGATTTGTGGAATGCGGGTCATGCGGATAAAAAAATTGCGGTTACCGTTATCCCTGACAATCAGATGGTGACAAAGCTTGCCACCGGCACACAGGCCGGGGACGTGCCGGATCTGGTATCATTTGACTTGATTTATATGCCTGATTTTATGAAGGCAGGATTTCTGACCGATCTGACTGCCGATCTTAAGGCCGACCCAAATTATGCCGGCGTTGCGAAGGCCTATCAAGACATCGCGACCTATGATGGAAAGATTTACGGCGCGGGCTTCACGCCTGATGTGTCGATCTTGATCTGGAACAAGGATCTGTTCAAGCAAGCCGGTCTTGATCCGGAAAAAGCACCGACATCCCTTGCTGAAATTCATGCCAGCGCTACAAAAATACGTGCACTTGGGGGCGATATTTACGGCTATTACTTCTCCGGCGCGTGTCCGGGTTGCAATATTTTCGTGACGTCTCCGATGATGGTGGCGGCAGGCGCCAAAATCTTGCCTGCCAATGCCAACGAGACACCTTTGGACGGCGATGGCGTCAAAGATGTTCTGACTGAAATGCAAGCAATGTGGAAGGAAGGCCTCATCCCCGCAAGCGCCGAGTCGGATACCGGATCTAATTTCGTTTCCGCGTTTCAAACTGGAAAAATTGGCATTCAAGGCTCGGGTGGATTCATCATTTCGCTGCTTAAAGAAAAAGCGCCAGACCTAAACTTTGGTGTCGCCATTCTACCTGGCACCAAGGACGGTCAACAATCCGCATTTGTCGGC
>JANOYJ010000098.1:0-2186 GCA_031428815.1 Phyllobacterium sp. | reverse complement strand
CATTGATCTTCCTGTTCCTGTCTTTCATCATTCCGATTGTCCTCGGCATGATGGCCTATGGCACGGCGAAATGGCCAAATCCGGGACCATGGGCAATGAGTGCGGGACTGTTCAAGCTTACCTGCGCTTTGTCAGTCGTCGGTATGGCTGTGATCTTCTACATCGCGATCCAGCCACCGAACGACAAGGTTCTCTGGATTGTTCTGGGTTTCCTTGTGCTCACCGCAGCTCTCTGGTATGGATTTGAGAACAAGCGCTTTCAAGGCCCTCCAATCGGTGACCAAATCGCCAAACGCGCTGCCGCCATTGCTGCCGCCGAGCGGGCCGTCGGTCAGACTTCCTAAGCAATAATCAAAGCCGCGACTGTCTCAACGGTCGCGGCTTTTTCTTTCCTGAATTTCTCCAACGTAAAGAGCAGCAGCATGGCCGGTAATCTGAGTTTCGAACAGCTGAAAAAAGACATTGCAAATGATGTGATAGACACAGTGCTTGTGTGTATATCGGACATGCAAGGGCGTCTTATAGGCAAGCGGTTTTTGGCCTCGTTTTTCGCAGAATCCGCCTATGACGAAACACATGGCTGCAATTATCTTCTGGCCAACGACATCGATATGGAGCCGGTGCCTGGATATAAGGCGGCGAGCTGGAACAAGGGCTATGGCGATTTTGTCATGAAGCCCGACATGTCGACGCTGCGCTATATTCCGTGGCTTGAAAAGACCGCGCTTGTGCTTTGCGATGTGCAGGATCATCACCATCATCAAGACCTGCCGCATTCACCGCGCGGTATCCTGCGCAAACAGGTCGCCCGCTTGAAAGAGCGCGGCTATATGGCCTACTTCGCCTCTGAGCTTGAATTTTATTTATTTGAGGAAACCTACGATTCAGCGCGTGGCAAACATTGGTCCGGCCTCAATACAGCTTCGCCTTATATCGGTGACTACGTCATTCCAATTACCACGAAGGAAGAAGTCTATATGCGGGCGATCCGCAATGGATTGAATGGTGCAGGCATTCCGATTGAAAACTCCAAGGGCGAATGGGGCCCGGGGCAGGAAGAGATCAACGTCCGCTATGCCGAGGCCATCGACATGGCGGACAATCATGTCATCATGAAAAACGGCTGCAAGGAAATCGCTGCCCAGCAGGGTAAGTCGATCACTTTCATGTCGAAATACAATTATGGTCTGGCGGGTTCATCGAGCCATATCCACAATTCGTTGTGGAGCGCCGACGGCAAGACGTCGCTTTTCCTCGACAAGAAGGAAGAGTTCGGCATGACACCGCTCATGCGCCAATGGGTGGCGGGGCAGATGAAATATGCCAAGGAGTACACCTACTTCCTCGCGCCCTACATCAATTCCTACAAGCGCTTCCAAGTTGGCACATTCGCACCGACAAAGATCATCTGGTCCGATGATAACCGTACAGCGGGCTTTCGTCTCTGTGGCGCGGGCACGAAAGGTATCCGCATCGAATGCCGTATTGGTGGCGCTGACCTCAATCCCTATCTCGCCTTCGCTGCGCTGATCGCGTCGGGCCTCGCTGGGATTGACGAGAAACTGGACTTGCAAAAGCCGTTTGAAGGCGATGCCTATGCCGGTGCTAAACTGACGGAAATCCCCAAGACGTTGCGGGAGGCGACAGACTTCTTGGCCAAGTCAAAAATGCTGCGTTCCTCCTTGGGCGATGATGTGGTCGAGCATTATTTGCACACGGCGCGCTGGGAACAGCATGAATACGACCGGCGTGTGACGGATTGGGAGCTTCACCGCGGCTTTGAGCGGTACTAAGTTCAGCCCTACAGTTACCTTAAAGAGAGGCAAATCATGGCCGAAACCATCAAACTCATCTCGCCGATTGACGGCTCCGTTTACGCTGAGCGTCCCATCGTTTCCGACGGCGCGTTGGACCTTGCTGTGTCACGCTCACGCACGGCGCAGGAAAAGTGGATGCTGACGTCTTTTGAGGAGCGTGGCAAATATTGCGCCAAGTTTCTTGAGGCACTGCTGTCGATGAATGACGAGATCACCACGGAAATCGCATGGCAGATGGGCCGTCCGGTGCGTTACGGTGGCGAGAAGGGTGGCGTTGAGGCGCGGACCAAGTTTGTCATTGAAAATGCTGCGACAGCGCTTGCGCCGCATATGGTCGAAGATTCAGCCTCGTTCCGCCGCTATGTCAAA
>JANOYJ010000097.1:0-2486 GCA_031428815.1 Phyllobacterium sp. | reverse complement strand
TTCCTCACCTTCAATGGTCTCAACCGAACCGCCAAAGCCGACTTCGTAATTGCTTTCGCGACGCTCGAATTCCCATGGATTGCCGTGTTGCAGCCATGTTTCCGGTAATTCAACCTGCCAACCATCCTGCATTTCCTGCCGGAAAAGCCCATGAACATAGCGAATGCCGTAACCATACGCTGGAATGCCGACGGTCGCCATGCTTTCCATGAAACAGGCGGCGAGGCGGCCAAGGCCACCATTGCCAAGCGCCGCGTCGGGCTCAAGCTCGGCAATCATATCAAGTTCAACACCAAGCGATTTCAAGGCATCGCTCACTTCCTGCATGAGACCGAGATTGGAAATCGCATCGCGCATCAGGCGGCCAATGAGAAATTCCAAGGAGAGATAATAGACCCGCTTATCGCTGGTTTTATAGACGTCCTTGGTGGATCTCATCCATTGATCGATAATCCGGTCGCGAATGGCGAGGATTGTGGCGGCGGTCCAATCATGCGGCTTGGCGGCGGTTGTGTCCTTGCCGATGGAATACATCAATTTTTCGAGAATTTTTGTCGACAGGTTTCGACGATCCTGTCCATCCAAAGCGCTTGCGGCTTCCGGTTTCTTTTCTGTAACGGCCATATCAACCTCGAATTCAATCGATTTAAATTTTGCTTCTGCTTTTGTGTATCAGAAAACTCTGATTGTCAAAGCGATGCGTGACGTGTTCCCACGTCAATTATCGAATGTTTTTGAGGGCGACCGCAAGCGCTTTGAGCGCAGTGCAGCTGTGCAAGATTGTTTGTCCTGCACGCCACGTCGTGCAGGACAAGCATTTAAGCGTCAAACGTAACGATTTATGACGTTTTCGAGGTATTCTTGGCCACCGGAGCGTGGCTGCGGGTTGATATTTTTCTTTTCAACGCGTTCGGCGATGTCCGCAAGTGAGCGTTTGCCGGACAGCATGGCTTTGCCTTCCGCTGATTTCCAACCGGCATAACGGTCTTCGACAAACCCACCCCAAACATTATCTTCGATCATCTTCGCCGCCGCTTTCAAGGCGCGGGCACAGACATCCATGCCGCCAATATGACCGTGCAACAGGTCTGCCGGTTCAATGGACTGGCGCCGGACTTTGGAATCGAAGTTGAAGCCACCGGTTTTCAAGCCGCCGCTTTGCAGGATATAATACATGGCCACGGCCATTTCCGGCACATTGTTCGGGAATTGATCGGTATCCCAGCCGGATTGATAGTCATTGCGATTGGCATCAACCGAACCCAGAATACCAAGCGAGGTCGCCATGGCAATTTCGTGCTCAAACGAATGACCGGCAAGCACAGCATGACCGACTTCAATGTTGACCTTCACTTCCTTTTCAAGTCCGTGACGCTTGAGGAAGCCGTAAACGGTCGCAACATCATAGTCATATTGGTGTTTGGAAGGTTCCTGCGGCTTTGGCTCAATCAGGATCGTGCCCTTGTAACCAATCTTGTACTTGTATTCGACGACAAGGTTGAGGAAGCGGCCCATTTGTGCGTCTTCGCGCGAAAGATCCGTGTTGAGCAGCGTCTCATAGCCTTCGCGCCCGCCCCAGAGCACATAATTCGCGCCGCCGAGCTTTTTGGTAGCGTCCATACAGGATTTCACTGTAGCCGCCGAATAGGCGAAGACATCCGGGTCCGGATTGGTCGATGCGCCCGACATAAAACGGCGGTGTGAAAAGAGGTTGGCCGTGCCCCAAAGCAGTTTGACACCGGTTTGCTTCTGCTTTTCAGCAAAAATGTCGACAATGGTCTCAAGGTTTTTGCGGCTTTCGGCAAAAGTCGCACCTTCAGGGCGCACGTCTGCGTCATGGAAACAGTAGAAGGGCGAGCCGAGAATGGTGAACATCTCAAACGCCACATCGGCCTTCAGCTTGGCATGGTCCATCGTGTCACCAAACCATGGCCGGTCAAACGTTTGACCACCGAACGGATCGCCGCCCGGCCAAGCAAAGGAATGCCAATAAGCGATTGCAAAGCGCAAATGGTCCTTCATCCGTTTGCCCGCGACTTTTTCATCGGGATTGTAATGGCGGAAGGCGAGGGGATTGGTGGAATCCGGACCTTCATATTTGACAGGTTGAATGTCTTTGAAAAAACCGGTGCTCAATTGAGTGCTCCTTTAATGGCGGGGTAAAGACTACGGTAATGCGCATGGGCGTCCGCGAAGGCAGGCATCAAAGCGCGGTCAGGTTCTATGGTTCGGTCAGTTCTCGGTGGCGTGCAAATGGCTAGGGGATCGGATTTCGTATCGGCAATCAACCCGAGTCGCGCCGCGCCTAGCGCTGCTCCAAAGTCACCGTCAGCGGGAATATCAACGGGAATGCCCAGCGTTGAGGCAATGACTTTCAGCCAATATACTGAGCGTGCGCCACCACCAACAGCTGTCACGCGCGAAAGCGTGGTTCCCGCCGCATTGAGGGCATCAAGACTATCGCGAACGGCGAAAGCAACGCCCTC
>JANOYJ010000096.1:0-2620 GCA_031428815.1 Phyllobacterium sp. | reverse complement strand
GCCATAGGTCTTGATATAGACTTTGCGGTCTGGAGACGTTTTTAGTTCAGAAGTGACGACTTGTTCCATGCGCGGGCTATTAGACGCTTTTATCGGGATTGAGAATAGCCGGTTCGATAGGCCGGCACATTAGCGAGGTCTGCATCATCGCGCGGACTTGACGCTCCATCTCGTTAGCCACGAGTTTCCTGTCGGATTTCATGGTGAACTCGACCGGTGCGCCGATCCTGACCTCAATGTCCACCGCCCCTGCGCGCACCACCACAAGAAGATTGGTGATGAGGCTGACCGAACCCGGCCACGAGGTGACCGGACGCATGTAACGCCCCATGGGCAGGCCTTGAACCTTGGTGTAGGCAATGGACACCGGCTGGATCAGCACTTTATGTGCATCCGTATCGCGCAGCGCCAATTGCGCTGCGCCGAACAGCGAGGATTTGAACGGCAGGATGCGATTGCCATCTGACGTCGTGCCTTCCGCAAACAGCACCATGGCGTCACCCTTGGTCAATCGTTCGGCAATCGTATTGGCCTGATGAGCCGCTTTGTGTTTGAGATTACGTTCTACGAAAACCGACCGCTGCAAGACGGCAAAGAGCCCGAAAAGCGGCCATGTTTTCACTTCGGACTTGGCGATGAAAGAGAGTTCCGCAAGAGTGCTCAAAACAACAATATCGGCCCATGACGAATGATTGGAGACGATCAAGAGGGGCCGGTCTTTCACAAGCTCGCCGGTGACCTCGATGCGTAGTCCGAGCAATTTGGCGATAATAATATGCCAGAAACGCGGCAGCGATTTATGAACAAAGCGCTCAAGCCGCATCGACACATATTGCACCGGCAAAAGAGGCAGGGTGAACAAGGCGAAGATGAGAATCACGAAAATGATTCTCAAGGAGCCGATCATGTCTTACCGCCCGGCTTCTTGGTGTTGATGGGAATGGCGTAAAGTTCCAATCGGTGATCGACCAGCTTAAAGCCGAGCTCACGGGCGATTTCTTCTTGCAACTTTTCAATGCGCGGGTCGGCGAACTCGATGACTTTGCCAGTTTTCAAATCAATCAAATGGTCATGATGGGCATCGGGCATCGCCTCGTAGCGTGAACGGCCGTCTTTGAAATCATGCCGCTCGATGATGTCCAAATCCTCGAACAATTTCACTGTACGATAGACCGTCGACATCGAAATACCGGTATCCACGGCAGCGGCGCGGCGATGCAATTCCTCGACATCCGGGTGGTCGAGCGCTTTTTCCAAGACGCGCGCGATAATGCGGCGCTGCTCGGTCATGCGCATGCCCTTTTCTTCGCACAGCGCTTCCAGGTTGGATGTCATCTTGGCACACTCATTGTCGCACTGGTTTAGAGCCACGGTCGTTCCGAAAGAATCGGAACTGTGGCTCTAACTCTTTGATTTTTCGCATCGTTATTGCGAAAAACAGCAAACACTTTTCGCACGATGCTCTAACCAAGATCAAGCCGCATGACAAGCGCGGCGGTCTTGCCTTCCGGCGTGTCGTAATAGGCTGGACGCTCGCCGACCTTTTTGAAACCGAAGCGCTTATAGAGGCCAATGGCGGCCTTATTGGTGCCGTCTACTTCCAGAAACAGGCTTGTTGCGCGGTGCTGATGCAGTTTGCGCAAGGTTTCATCGACAAGCCGATGGCCTATGCCGTGCCGTCGCGCGGATTTAGCAACACTCAACGTCAGAATTTCTGCCTCTCCGGCGACAAGCCGGGCGAGGATAAACCCGGTCGCGGGCGCTTTGGGTCTTCCTTCGACAAGTGCGAGAAAGCCGAAGACGTTTTCCTGATGCAGCAAGGATCGAAACTCGCCATCGCTCCAAGGCCGGTGAAAGCCCTCAATGTGCAACGCCGCCAAGGCCTCGCAATGCGCTGTTTCCAGCGGCATCAGCGCGTAGGATGTCTGCCAGAGGGATTCGAACGGCAGGCGCATCACAAACTGATCCTTGGAATGGCGAATCCGGGTTGGGTTTTTGCGTCAGGAGCGCGTAGGTACAGCGGCTTTGGCGGAACGGTCATAGTCGGCTGCGTGGATGCGAAGGCGACTGAGGTGGCGGTCGGGATGATTGCGGGAAGATGTAGGGATATGCCCTGTGGCAAGGTTTGATCGTTGAGCAATGCTATTGCTGAGCCGCAAACAAACGATCGGCCAATTGTGAGCGATGCAAGAAACCGTGGCAAGGAAAGCGCCAGAGACTCGCCCAAGGGCAGAGCGTCGTGGTCAAAGGTCTGCATGTAAATCTCGTCCCGCCCTGCATCCAGAGCGACGATGATATTCCTTGCGTCAGCCCATTCCCGTGCCTGCCAGGCAATGGCCTGAAGACTTGTGATACCGAGCACCGGCACTTTGAGCGCAAGACCAAAGCCCCGCGCCGCCGCGACGCCTACCCTGATGCCGGTGAAAGAACCTGGACCCACGCCGGTCGCTATCGACGTGAGATGAGAATAGCCGACCCCCGCCAGCTTCAGCACTTCGCCAATATCGTCCATCAACCGCTCGGCATGGCCGCGTCCGATGTCATTGGAAACTTCACCAAGAACCGCACCCGTCGTTTCATCAAGAATGCAAGCGGCGCAGAGGCTGGAAGAGGTTTCGAG
>JANOYJ010000095.1:0-4836 GCA_031428815.1 Phyllobacterium sp. | reverse complement strand
CTGGCGTAAGTGTCTTATTCATGCGCGGGCTATGATTGAGGCGGAGATTGATTTTTCTGATGAAGACGATGTTCCGGGATCCATCGCCAGCGTCATCTGGACCGATATGGACTTGTTGGCGGAGGATATTACATTTCATATTAATTCTGCTCACCGAGGGGAGATTGTTCGAAGCGGGTTAGACGTTGTAATTCTCGGTGCGCCGAACGCCGGAAAATCCAGTTTGATGAATGCGCTGGCCGGACGGGATGTGTCTATCATTGCTGAAGAAGCGGGCACGACGCGGGATTTAGTAGAAGTTCGGCTTGATATCGACGGCTATCGGGTTAATTTGGTTGATACTGCGGGCATTCGAGATAATCCCGGCCACGTCGAAGGGATCGGTATTCAGCGGGCACAGGCTCGTTCAGCGAATGGTGACCTGATTTTGTTGGTAGAGGATGTTACAGATAGAGGTTCGGCGCCTTTGACGCCCTATGGCGTACCGTGCTTGAGAGTTGGCCTTAAAGGCGACCTTATTTCGGGGGCTACAGCTGTTCATGCGTATGATGTCGTCGCTTCTTCATTGAACCGGGCTGGTATTGACATGCTTTTCGGATTGCTTTCTGACTTTGTCTTAAAGTCACTCGGGCGATCGTCTGAAGCAACGCCTATCCGCCAGCGCCAGGTGATGGAGTTGAATTCGTGTTTGGATCATCTCAATTGCGCTCTGATTTCGGGTGACTTGGCTCTGGAATTGCGGGCTGAGGAATTGCGACTTGCCGGTGATGCACTTTCTCGGTTGTCCGGGCACACTGACGTTGAGGATTTGTTGGATGTGATTTTCTCACAGTTCTGTGTTGGCAAATGATTCACGTGAAACAACCATGTGTAGGCTTTTGATGATTCACGTGAAACATTGGTTACAAATAGATAGTTTTCCATATTTCTTGTTTCACGTGAAACATGGTGATAGATGACCGGCAAAACGGGAATAGATTTGGGATTTCTATGCAATCTTCTGAGACATATGATGTGATTGTCGTGGGCGGAGGGCATGCCGGCTGTGAGGCCGCTTCTGCGTCCGCCCGGACAGGCTCGAAGACAGCGCTCGTGACACATCGCTTTGACACTATTGGTATTATGTCGTGCAATCCCGCGATTGGTGGGCTTGGCAAAGGACATCTCGTTCGTGAAATAGATGCTCTTGACGGCCTGATGGGCCGTGCAGCCGACTTGGCTGGCATTCAGTTCAGGCTTCTCAATAGAAATAAGGGACCGGCTGTTCGAGGTCCGAGAACGCAGGCTGATAGGGAGCTGTACAGAATCTCAATACAGAACGTGCTCCGGGATCAGGCGCATCTAACCATTATTGAAGGTGAGGTTGATGACCTTCTATTAGCAGACGGTAGCGTTGCTGGCGCAAAACTTGTTGACGGTCGGAGCTTTAGTTGTGGCGCGATAGTTTTAACGACTGGTACCTTTCTTCGGGGCATGATTCATATCGGGGAGAAGAAGATACCAGCGGGCCGAATTACTGAAGGTCCCGCTCTTGGTTTGAGCAAAACTTTGGAGCGTTTTGACTTTCGTCTTGGGCGTTTGAAGACTGGTACACCTGCTCGTTTAGACACGCGGACAATTGATTGGGCTTCTCTGGAGATGCAGGAGGCTGATGATAAGCCCTACTTCTTCTCCCTTATGACCGAAAAGCTCGAGAGCCGTCAGATTGCCTGCGGCATCACACGCACAACACCTGTTACGCATGACATTATTCGCGCTAACTTATTGAAATCAGCGATGTATTCTGGTTCCATTGAAGGTGTTGGTCCTCGCTATTGTCCTTCTATTGAGGACAAGATTGTCAAGTTTGGTGATCGTGACGGGCACCAGATATTTTTGGAGCCTGAAGGTCTCGATGATATTTCTGTTTATCCCAATGGCGTTTCGACGTCGTTGCCTGAGGTCGTGCAGCAGCAAATTTTTACTTCGCTTCCCGGACTAGAGAATGTCGTGATGCTCCGTCCCGGTTATGCTATAGAGTATGATCATGTTGATCCACGGGAGTTGGACAAGACGCTTGAGAGTAAGCGTATATCCGGTCTGTTCCTCGCTGGTCAAATCAATGGCACAACTGGTTATGAAGAGGCGGCTGCACAGGGTCTGTGGGCAGGTTTGAATGCTGCGCGTAAGGCATCGTGTTTGGATGCCGCTTACTTGAGTCGCACTGAAGCGTATATTGGAGTGATGCTTGATGACTTGACGTCTAACGGCGTGACGGAACCATATCGAATGTTCACGTCGCGTGCCGAGTATCGGTTGTCCCTTCGGGCGGATAATGCCGATGTCCGGTTGACACCCCTTGGTGAGAAACTTGGTTTGATTGCCGCGCCCCGTCTTGAAAAGTTTGCTAAACTGTCTTCGCTTGTTACTCAGGCGCGTGAATTGACCCGTTCTTTGTCAATTACACCGAATGACGCTCAAAAGCGCGGCTTGTCATTGAACCAAGACGGTGTTCGCCGCAGTGCCTATGATATTTTGGCCTATCCTCAGATGTCGATAAAGAGACTCACGGAAGTTTGGCCGGAGTTGATGGACATAGATGAAAAAACTTCGGATAGCATCGAAATCGAGGCTCAGTATTCTGTTTACTTGGATCGTCAACACGCAAGTGCGATGATCATGCGGAAGGAAGAAGAGCGGATCATTCCTGAATTGCTTGATTTTTCACAGGTTTCGGGTCTGTCAAATGAACTTAAGCAGAAGCTCACAATGCGGAAGCCACGGTCTATTGCTGAGGCGCAAAAAATAGACGGTATGACTCCAGCGGGCATTGCTTTAATACTACTTGAGTTGCGACGTTATGCGAGCTTTGATGTTCGGGGTGCCGCGTGAGCGTTCAAGATTATGATTCGCTTCATGCCATCGTTCCAGATGTTTCACGTGAAACGTTCGAACGACTGCAAGCATTTGAGCAAATAATTCGAAAATGGAGCGTGAAAATCAATTTGGCGGCTTCATCTACGCTTGATAACCTCTGGTCACGCCATATTCTCGACAGTGCTCAAATCGCAAATCTGCAACAACCTAATGGTAACTGGCTGGATCTCGGGTCTGGTGGCGGATTTCCGGGAATAATTATCGCTATTTTGATGCGCGACTATCCAGGCTCCCATATCCATCTCGTTGAAAGTGTTGGCAAAAAGGCTACTTTTCTCAAAATAGCGTTGTTGGAGACCGGTGGGCAAGGTACGGTGCATAACATGCGCATAAATGAGGCTGCATCGAGCATTATTGATATCCAAACTGTCACCGCACGCGCGTTAGCACCGCTTAATGACCTGCTGAATCTCGCCGATCCGTGGCTCTCACGCGGCGCCACAGGACTTTTCCACAAGGGGCGTGAATTTAAAGAAGAATTGACGTTCACGCGTGACCATTGGGCCTTCGATCTGATAGAACATCAAAGCAGGGTGGATGCGCAATCTGTGATTCTTCAAATATCCAACACTTCGCACCGCTTACCGCGCTAAATTAATGCAACAGTTCAGGCCAGAATGAAAAAACTCCGGATCATCACTGTGGCGAACCAGAAGGGCGGTGTCGGTAAAACGACGACGGCCATCAATTTGGCTACTGCGCTTGCCGCAATCGGCGAAAAAGTGCTGTTGGTAGATGTTGATCCACAAGGAAACGCGTCCACTGGCCTTGGAATTGATCGAAAACTGCGGGTATTATCGTCCTATGATGTGCTCGTAGGAGCATCCAGTGTGCAAGATGCCGCGATTGCAACGGCGGTTCCAGGACTTTCAATTATTGCTTCGACGCTGGATCTACTCGGTTTTGAAATGGAAATTGCCAGTTCCGCTGACCGGGCACACCGTCTAAGACACGCTTTGCGCGATAATTCATCGCTTGATTATACCTATGCAATCATTGATTGTCCGCCGTCACTCAATTTGCTTACCTTGAACGCCATGGCCGCCGCTGATTCAGTGTTGGTGCCGATGCAGTGCGAGTTTTTCGCGCTGGAAGGGTTGAGCCAACTTCTTCAGACGGTCGAGGAAGTGCGGCAGGCTCTAAATCCTGCTTTGACCATCCAAGGCATCGTGCTCACCATGTATGACAGCCGAAATAACCTTGCTAATCAAGTCGTTGACGACGTGCGCGCGCATATGGGGGATAGTGTCTACCGCACCATCATTCCGCGCAATGTCCGTGTGTCGGAAGCCCCTTCACATGGCAAGCCGGCCATCCTTTATGATCTCAAGTGTTCAGGCAGTCAGGCCTATCTGCAGCTTGCTTCCGAAGTCATCCAGCGCGAGCGGCGTTTGCGCGCCGCCTGACAAATATCCGCCCGAGGGGAGTTAAACATATGAATGATGATCCATCGCGCAAACGGCTCGGCCGGGGTCTAGCCGCTCTTATTGGCGAAATGGACAAACCGACGCCTGCGCCCAGCGCCGTGACAAATGCCGACCGGCGGGTGCCGATTGAGTTGATTGTCCGTAATCCACGGAACCCGCGCAGATCGTTTTCAGAGGTCGAACTGGTTGATCTTTCACAATCAATCCGTACCCACGGAGTGGTGCAGCCTATTATAGTCCGTCGAAAGGCCGGTAGTGCCGAAAACTATGAAATAGTCGCGGGTGAGAGGCGCTGGCGTGCCGCGCAAATTGCCGGGCTCGCTGAAATTCCGGTCATCATCAAAGACATTGATGATCGTGTGGCGCTTGAAATTGCCATTGTTGAGAACGTTCAACGTGCCGATCTCAACGCCATCGAAGAAGCCCTTGGCTACCAGCAATTAGTCGACGAACATTCCTACACGCAGCTAGATCTTGCCGGCATCATTGGCAA
>JANOYJ010000094.1:0-7871 GCA_031428815.1 Phyllobacterium sp. | reverse complement strand
TTTCCAAACCGACGTCACCGCCGATGACCTGCGTCTCGCCGTGCAGGAGGGGTACTCCGCCTCCGAACATGCCAAGCGCTACACCACGCTCGGCATGGCCACCGATCAGGGCCGCACATCGAATGTGCCGGGTCTTGCAGTTCTCGCTAAAGCGCAAGGTATTACAATTCCAGAGGCCGGCCTCACCCGCTTCCGCCCTCCGGCCTCCGGTGTGTCCTTCGGCGCGATAGCGGCCGAGCGCTTCGGCGACCTTCGTCCTCATCGCTTAACCCCTATGCACGACTGGCACCTGAAGAATGGCGCAGTGATGTATGCGGCAGGTCTTTGGGAACGCCCGATGATCTATGGCAAGCCAGGCGAGACCATCGAGCAGGCCTATGTCCGCGAAGCCAAGGCCACGCGCGACAGCGTTGGCATCGTCGATGTCTCGACATTGGGAAAGATCGACATTCAAGGCCCGGATGCCGCCGAGTTTCTCGACCGCGTCTATACCAACATGTTCTCCTCGCTCGCCGTCGGCAGAGCCCGCTACGGTCTGATGTTGCGCGAAGACGGGCTTGTCATGGACGACGGCACGACCTGGCGGCTGGGCGACAACAAATTTCTGATGACAACCACCACCGCCAATGCCGGCAAAGTCATGCAGCACCTCGAGTACTTTCTCGAATGCATCTGGCCGGACCTCAAAGTAAATGTTACCTCCGTCACCGATCAATGGGCGGGTGCAGCCATCGGTGGACCCAGTGCGCGCAAAGTTTTGGAAGCCTGCGTTTCCGGAACCGATGTCGATACGCTCACCCTGCCTTTCATGGGCATTGTGCGCGGCTCTATCGCGGGTCTTCCGGTCGTGATCTGCCGCCTCTCCTTCTCCGGCGAACTGGCCTATGAAGTCTATTGCGGCGCCGGTCACGGCCAGAAAGTCTGGTACGAGTTGATGGAAGCTGGCCAACCCTATGACATCACGCCTTATGGTTTGGAGGCGCTCGGCACATTGCGTATCGAAAAAGGTCATGTCACCGGCGCGGAAATTGACGGACGCACCACGGCGCATGATCTCCATCTCGAATGGATGTTGTCGAAGAAAAAGCCCTATATCGGCTCCGCCATGCGCGGACGCGAAGGTTTGATTGCTGAAAACCGCCTCTCGCTGGTCGGCATCCTGTCACACGACAGCCAGGCAATTACCGGAGGCAGCCATATCGTCATCAGCAGCGATGCCAAAACACCCGGAACCAGCCTCGGCCACGTCACCGCCGCCTGCTATTCTCAGGCGCTTGGCAAATACATTGCTCTCGCGCTGGTCGCGAATGGCAAAGCCACGATCGGCAAACAAGCCTTCGCCACCGACCCGTTACGAGGACGTCACGTCTCCGTCGACATCGTCTCGCATCACATGTTCGACCCCGAAGGGAAACGCATGCATGTCTAACCGCGCATCCGCCTTGGGGGAAACATACAAGACCGGCACATTCGGCAACCTCGAGAATGGCACGGGCGTTATTCTCAGCGAAACCTTCTTCGAGTTCACTGCCGAAATCGCCGCCTTTCCGTCATCCATTAAAACCGTCGAAAAACTGGTTGTCGCGGCAAAATCCAAGGTGCAAACCAGCACGGCTTTCCAAATAGCTGCCAACCGCTGGCTCGTCGCCGGATCAGCTGATTTTCGCACCGCGCTTGAAACCAAGCTGCCAGCCGAAGACGGAACTCTCACCGACCTCACCCATGGCCGCTCGGCCTTTGTCATCAGCGGTCCGAAGGTGGGATGGGTCCTGTCCAAACTCTTTGCCATCGATTTTTCATTAAAGGCCTTGCCAGAGAAAACCGGCCTCGCCACCATGCATCACGACACGTTCGCGCAAATTTATCGCTCGAATGCGGAGACGTTCCACATTTTTGTCTTCCGATCATTCGCTCGCTCGTTTTGGCAGACGCTTTGCCATGCGGCGGAGGAGACGGGGTATGAGGTGGTCTGAGTTCAGCCGACAGATGGGAACTCACCGGGTTTGAAGTCACGGGAGACATGAATGGCGCGAAGAATTGTTAGCGATCCATCAGGCATGAACTCATAAACAACGATCAGCGAGGTCTTTGGAACGTACAATTCATGCGTCCCTTCAACGCGACCTTTTCGTCCCGTCTGAAAGGCGTTCAGCCCTTCAACCGCAGCCTGCACCCGTTCGTTGACAAGCCGGGAGGCCGGAGGACTTCTGTCAACAAGATAGGCCATGTGCTTGTTGAACTCCCGCCGCGCGGCGGGTGACCATTCGATCTTGCGTTTCATGACGCATTCTTGAACGCATGAAATCGCTCAGCATCGGCGATCATCTCGTCGATCTCGCGCATCACTTGCTCGTGAGGTATGCCTCTGCCTTCCGCGATGTCCTGTCGCGCCTGCTTTATGCTTTCGATAAATTCTTCTTCATTTTCAACGAAGCGCTCAATGGCTTCATTTGAGAGAAATGACTTCGAGCGTCTGGTCTCTTTAGCGATAGCCTCCAGCCTAACACGAAGCTCCGAGGAAACACGAACAGTGATAGTGGTATCGGTCATGGCGCACCTCATCTTGCTGATATGTGCACATGTTAGCAACGATCGGCGGATATTGCAATCTCAACTTCAAGCCGCTTTCGCCGCCGCCTCCTTCATCAACAGTTGCCCCGCTTCAAGCGCCATCGGCAAAAGCCCTGTCCCGCCCTTGACCACCAGCGCATCAAATGCACGGCGCATACGGGGTTCCCAGAAATCCTGGATATGCTGCTTGGTTGATGCCAACGCTTCTTCATGCGGATAAGGCGCATGGAAGGCGGCGATTTGGTTGGCCATGCGGATCAGGTCATTATCGCTGTCGCTCATTTTGTCTTGTCTCCGAAACTGTCAAATAGCATCAAACCATCGCGCGTCTTTGCCGCAACGCCCATGCCCGCCTCTTGCGCCAATCGCAAAGCCAGAGCGCTGGGCGCTGACACGCTGGCAATGAGGGGCGCACGGAGCGCCGCGGCTTTCTGGATAAGCTCAACGCTGCAACGGCTCGACATGAGAATAAACCCGCCCGATGCATCGCGCCCTTCCCGCGCCAAAGCTCCCGCCAGCTTGTCAAGCGCATTGTGGCGACCAATGTCTTCGCGCACCAATTCGACCTTGCCGGAAAGGTCACAATAAGCCGCCGCGTGCGTCGAGCGGTTATCAAGATTCATTGGCTGCATGGATGGCATCAGCTCGAAAGCCTTGAGAACAGCATTTGTCTCTGGCCTCTTCCCCGCTACCTGTGCCAGCGGCTTCATCACAGCATCCAGTGACTGCGCCCCGCAAATCCCGCACCCTGATCGACCAGTCAAAGTGCGGCGGCGACCTTCGGCACGCTCCAACGCGCCAGCGTTCACTTCGATATTGACAAGAAACCCATCAGCGGCTTCAGCGATCCTTATTGAGCCGATTTCATCTGCCGACGCGGCAATGCCCTCCGTGATCGAAAAGCCGACGGCAAAATCCTCAAGGTCTGATGGCGTCACCATCATGACGGCAAAAGATGCCCCGTTGTAGAGGATGGAAGCTGGTGCTTCTTCCGCGAGTTTCCACACCTCCGCCCGAACGCTTCCGCCCGAATAGACCCTCCCGCTCACATGCGGCGAAACCTCATGCTTGGCATCATCGAGACGGACGATTTTCACTCACCCTCACTCCGCCGCTGCGATATTGAAGTGCGTTTCGCCCATGCCTTCACGTTCGCGCTGCCAATCGGACGGCATGTTGGAACGTGTCAGTTGCACCGCTGTCACCTTGTATTCCGGGCAATTCGTCGCCCAGTCGGAAAACTCCGTGGTGATGACATTGGCACCCGACAGCGGGTGATGGAAGGTCGTGTAAACCACGCCTTGCGGCATGCGCTCGGTGATCTTAGCCCTCAGTGTCGTCGCGCCCATGCGCGAGCCGATGGAGACAAAGTCGCCCTCACCGATGCCGCGCTCTTCGGCGTCATGCGGGTGGATTTCGATCAAATCCTCAGAATGCCAACGCGAATTCTCAGTGCGCCGTGTCTGCTGGCCGACATTGTATTGCGACAGGATGCGGCCCGTCGTCAGGATCAGCGGGAAGTGGCGGTTGGTCCGCTCTTCCGTCGGCACATATTCGGTAATCATGAAGCGGCCCTTGCCGCGCACAAAGCCGTCCACATGCATAATCGGCGCACCGTTCGGGAAATTCGCATTCACGGGCCACTGCAGTGAACCCTCTGTATCAAGCCGCTTGAACGACACACCGGTAAAGCTCGGCGTCAGCCGCGCGATCTCGTCCATAATGTCAGCAGGAGATTCGTAATGCATGTCATAGCCCATGGCCCGCGCCAACTTGCAGACGAGTTCGGATTCCGAAATGCCGGTTTTTTCCTTCATCACGGGACGCACGCGGTTAATGCGGCGCTCGGCATTGGTAAAAGTTCCGTCCTTTTCCAGGAAGGACGTGCCAGGCAGGAAAACATGCGCAAAAGCCGCCGTCTCATTGAGAAAAAGATCCTGCACGATCAGGCATTCCATCGCTTCCAACGCCGCTGAAACATGTTTGGTGTTCGGATCGGACTGCGCAATGTCCTCGCCATGCACGAACAGACCCTTATACGTGCCGTCAATGGCAGCAGCAAACATGTTGGGGATGCGAAGGCCCGGTTCCGCCGACAGCGTCACGCCCCAGTCCGCCTCAAACTGACCACGCACTTCGAGATTAGCAACATGGCGGTAACCGGGAAATTCATGCGGGAACGAACCCATATCGCACGAGCCCTGCACATTGTTCTGACCGCGCAGCGGGTTCACGCCGACGCCATCGCGTCCGATATTGCCAGTCGCCATCGCCAAGTTCGCCATCGACATCACCATGGTCGAGCCTTGGCTGTGTTCCGTGACGCCAAGCCCATAGTAAATCGCGCCGTTCTTGGCCTTGGCAAAAAGCCGCGCCGCCTCGCGGATATTCTCTGCCGTCGTGCCAATAATGTCAGCCAAGGCTTCCGGCGAATTCTTTTCCAGCGATACAAACTCGCGCCAACGATTGAATTCAATCAAGTCACAGCGCTCATTGACGAACTTCTCGTCCACCAAGCCTTCGGTGACGATTGTATGCGCAATCGCGTTCATCACGGCAACATTCGTGCCGGGCAGGAGTGGGATATGGAACGCCGCTTGTATGTGCGGCGACTTCACCATGTCGATCTTGCGCGGATCGCAGACGATAATTTTCGCACCCTTGCGCAACCGCTTTTTCATGCGCGAAGCGAAAACCGGATGTCCATCCGTCGGGTTCGCACCGATGAGTAACATCACATCTGTCTTGTCCACCGAGGCAAAGTTTTGCGTACCGGCGGAGGTGCCAAATGTCTTGGACAGACCATAGCCGGTTGGCGAATGACAGACACGGGCGCAGGTATCGACATTGTTATTACCGAACGCCGCGCGGATCATTTTCTGGACGACATAGACTTCCTCGTTCGTGCAGCGCGATGAGGTGATGCCGCCGATTGAATCGACGCCATACTTTGCTTGAATGCCTTTGAGCTTGGCGGCAGCAAAATTGACCGCTTCGTCAATTGACACAACGCGCCATTCATCGGTGATCTTCTCGCGGATCATCGGCGTCGTCACGCGGTCCTTATGCGTGGCGTAACCGAAGGCAAAACGCCCTTTGACGCAAGAATGGCCCTCATTGGCCCCGCCGTCCTTGTCCGGCACCATGCGGATGACCTTGTCGCCCTTCAGCTCCGCCCTGAACGAGCAGCCAACGCCGCAATAAGCGCAGGTTGTCGAAACCGAACGCGTCGGAACGCCGAGTTCGACGACCGATTTTTCCATCAAGGTGCCGGTCGGACAAGCCTGTACGCAAGCGCCGCAGGAAACGCATTCGGACGAAAAGAAATCATCGCCCATCATGCCTGCCGAGACGCGAGAGTCGAATCCGCGGCCTTCAATCGTCAGCGCGAATGTGCCTTGGGTTTCAGCGCAGGCGCGCACACAGCGCGAGCAGACAATACATTTCGCCGGATCGTATTGGAAATACGGATTGGACGTATCGACGTCGACTTTTGATTCCCAATCGAAGTGGTTGTCACCGGCAAAACCGAAGCGCACATCGCGAAGGCCGACCACGCCCGCCTGATCCTGCAACTCACAATCTCCATTGGTCGAGCAGGTCAGGCAATCGAGCGGATGATCAGAAATATACAGCTCCATCACCCCGCGCCGCAGCTTTTCGAGCCGCGCCGTTTCGGTATGGACCACCATGCCGGAGCGTACCGGCGTCGTGCAGCTGGCAGGCGTGCCTTTAACGCCGTCGATCTCGACGAGACAGAGGCGGCAGGAGCCGAACGGCTCAAGGCTGTCGGTCGAGCAGAGCTTGGGAATAGGCCGGTCAATGAGGCTCGCCGCCCGCATGATCGACGTGCCTTCTGGAACTGTGACCAGTGCGCCGTCAATTTCGAGGGTCACCAGAGTTTCGGCGTCGCGAAGCGGAGTGCCGTAGTCGATCTGTCTTTGAAAGCCCATGATCTTTGCTCCTATTCGGCGGCTAATTGTGGTGCACGGTCAAAATCTTGCGGAAACAGTCGCAGCGCCGACATGACCGGCATAGGCGTTAGCCCGCCCATGGCGCAAAGGGAGCCATCCGTCATCAGCTCGCACAGGTCTTCGATCAGCGCCACGTTAGACGCGACATTGTCACCAGCCAAAATCTTGTCCATCGTCTCCTTGCCGCGTACCGCGCCGACGCGGCACGGCGTACACTTGCCGCAGGACTCAATGGCGCAAAACTCAAAGGCGAACCGCGCCATCCGCGCCATGTCTACACTGTCATCAAATACGACGATGCCGCCATGCCCGACCATCGATTTTGCCGCCGCCAACGCCTCGTAATCCATCGGCAGGTCCAGCATGTCGGCGCTGACATAAGCACCCAGCGGCCCGCCGATCTGCGCGGCGCGGAAGGGCTTGCCAGAAAGCGTGCCGCCGCCGAAGGTGTCAATGAGATCGCGGATAGTGACGCCAAACGCCTTCTCGACCAGTCCGCCGTTTTTGATATTACCTGCCAGTTGAAATGCCAGCGTGCCGCGCGAACGGCCCATGCCGAAATTCTTATAAAATGCCGCGCCCTTGGCAAGGATGATCGGCACCGACGCCAGCGTCAGCACATTATTGACCACCGTCGGTTTGCCGAACAAGCCCTTCAGCGCCGGGATCGGCGGCTTCGCCCGCACCAGCCCGCGCTTGCCTTCAAGGCTTTCCAGCATTGAGGATTCCTCGCCGCATATATACGCCCCCGCACCGCGCCGGATATGGATGTCAAACGCCTTGCCCGAGCCCCCTACATTTGCGCCCAGCCAGCCCGCGCGACGCGCCACAACAACTGCCGCACCCATCGTCTTGATCGCATCGGGATATTCGGAGCGGATATAGACATAGCCCTCCGTCGCACCGGAGGCCAAACCGGCAATCGTCATCCCTTCAATCAGACAGTACGGATCGCCCTCCATGACCATCCGGTCGGCAAACGTGCCACTGTCGCCCTCATCGGCATTACAGGCGACGTACTTCTGATCGTCTTGCGCCTCAAGAACCGTCTTCCACTTGATGCCTGCCGGAAAGCCCGCTCCGCCGCGGCCGCGAAGGCCGGATTCCAAAACTTCAGCAACGACAACGTGAGGAGCCAGCGAAATCGCCTTCTTTAATCCTTCAAAACCGCCATGGGAAATATAAGCTTCGAGGTCAAGTGGGTCAGCCAGACCCGCACGAGCAAAGGTCAGACGCTCTTGGTTTTTAAGGTATGGAATTTCTTCAGTGAGGCCGAGATGGAGGCGATGCGCGCCGCCCCTGTCAAAACCCACGTCGAAAAGCGAG
>JANOYJ010000093.1:0-2504 GCA_031428815.1 Phyllobacterium sp. | reverse complement strand
TGGTTGGACTTGCGCTTGCCGCAATGACATTCACGACCCTTGCTGCGAACGCGGACCCGATCGCCGATCGTCAGGCGATTATGAAAGCGATCGGTAAAGCGGTCGGCAGCGCTGCGCCAATCGCCAAGGGCGAAGCACCTTTTGACGCGGCAGTTGCAAATGCGGCACTCGCAGCGATCAATGAAAACGCCATGAAGCTGGATATTGCAACCTTGTTCCCTGCCGGTTCCAATGTAGGCGAAACAACGGCATCGCCAAAAATCTGGGAAGATTTGGCGGGATTCACGACTGCCATGGACACGTTCAAAGCGGATGCTGCCGCTGCGGTTGCTGCCAATCCACAGGATTTGGCGGCTTTCCAAGCGCAATTCGGCGCGGTAACAAAGAACTGTGGCTCGTGCCATGGAACGTATCGCATCAAGAAAGGCTGATCGGCTGCGTCTGATCAGACGGAAGCATGATTAAAAAGCTCGCTTTGGCCGCAATTATCTTGGGTGCCGTTGGCGGGCTTTTGTTTTGGTTTTTGACCGAGCCTCAGAAACTCGATCCGCAGCTTGTCGCCAGCACCGCTGAAGGTGATGTGATACGCGGGGAGAAGGTGTTCTGGGAAAGCGGCTGCGCGTCCTGTCATGCCGCGCCCGGAGCAAAGGATGCTGACCGTCTTAAACTGGCGGGTGGCGTTGTCCTGAAATCACCCTTCGGCAATTTCCATGCGCCCAATATCTCGATGGATTTGGACGATGGCATCGGTGCTTGGGGCTTTATCGATTTCGCCAATGCCATGCAGCGCGGTGTTTCTCCGGCGGGTGAGCATTATTATCCGGCATTTCCCTATTCCTCTTACGCCCGGATGCAATTAAGCGACATCTCAGATCTTTGGGCCTTTTTCAAAACTCTGCCCGAAGTAAAAGGCAAAGCACCGAATCATGAACTGCCATTCCCGTTCAACATCCGCCGCACGCTCGGCGGCTGGAAGTTGCTATTCTTCAAGCAAGGCCCGGTATTGGCACTTGATAACCCGAGCGAGGCAGTCAAGCGCGGACAATATCTGGTCGAAGGTCCTGGCCATTGCGGAGAATGCCACACACCGCGCAATCTTCTCGGTGGACCGAAATTATCGCAATGGCTGGCTGGTGCGACAAATCCTGAAGGCGAGGGTGTTATCCCGAACATTACAGGCGGTGAGGGCGGTATTGATGCATGGACCGAAGGCGAACTGACTTCCGTTTTGAAAGACGGCTTTACGCCTGATTTTGACTCGCTCGGCGGTTCGATGGGCTCCGTCGTCCTTAACTGGGCCCATGCTCCGGATGAAGACCGGGCAGCCGTTGCAGCATATCTCAAGGCGATACCGGCGCATCCGGATGGCTATCCGGTGCCGGTGAAGACGAAGTAACTATTTCCTCCGGCACCAAGTTACTTGCGGACCTTTGTCATAGTCCGTCTGAACCCAATATTTCCAAGCCACACAATCGGCCTTGGCGCGGAAGCAGCGCCAAAGCGTCACTTGCCGGGTGACATCACGGCCATTCCAAGCCGTCTCTTCGTAACCGCCATCGAAAAATCCGACCCAAGTTCCGGACCTAACAGGGAAATGGCAGTAGGCGCCTTCGACCCGTTTTGGCGCGGCAAACGACGGGACGGGCGCTATATATTGCACTGACATAGCAAGTGAAAGCGCGCCAATGATTGCAGAGACTTTTTTCATTTCTGTAACCTTTGCTGGTCGACGAACGAAGTCGATCTATCAAACAAGCGTCCCTTACTCGCACCTTGAGCCCCGTCTGTGGCAAAAGCATAGCAGCCCATGCGGCAAAACGGAGATTGCCTCGAAAAGGTTCCGTCTGGCGCTTCACACGCTATGCCCTTGTTCAGGCGGTCGTTGGCTGCGTTGCGCCCTGTGCCGCCTTCACCGCAAAGGCATAGCTGTACGCCACCTCTTCCAGCCGCGAGAACCGGCCTGATGCACCGCCATGGCCGGATGTCATGTGGATTTTAAACAAGGCCGGATTGCTGTCCGTCTTCATTTCCCGCAGCTTCGCCACCCACTTGGCCGGTTCCCAATAGGTCACCCGCGGATCGGTGAGACCGGCGACCGCGAGCAGGGGCGGATAGGCTTGCGCACTGACATTGTCATACGGCGAGTAGGAAGCGATGTTCTCATAGTCCGCCTTGGATGCAATCGGATTGCCCCATTCCGGCCATTCCGGCGGGGTGAGGGGGAGCGTATCGTCCAGCATGGTATTCAAGACATCGACAAAGGCCACTTCCGCGATAATGCCGCCGAACAATTCCGGCGCCATATTGACGACCGCGCCCATCAGCATTCCACCCGCCGAGCCGCCATGCGCAATGATCTGGCCTTTGCTGGTGAACCCCTCTTGAATCAAATGCTGAGCGACGGAGACGAAATCCTTGAATGTATTGGTTTTCTTGTGCATCTTGCCATCGTCGTACCAGCGATAACCGCGATCCTTGCCACCTCTGATATGGGCAATCGCATA
>JANOYJ010000092.1:0-3214 GCA_031428815.1 Phyllobacterium sp. | reverse complement strand
CCGTGAAGGAAGCGGACCTGTCATGGACGGCGGCAAGCGGTGTCTTGCGGTATTCGCCGCTTACAGCTTCCGTTGAAGGCGGTGTGTTGTCTGCCAGTGCTTCCGCCGACATTTCCAAACAGACAGCGTCAATTGACGGGCAATTTGCTTATGACGCCGGCGGGAATGCGGTCACGGGAGCCGAACCGGTCATTCCTTATACGTTGCGCCTCCAAGACGGACAGTATGCCGCTCAATACGATGCGCAGCCATTGGGGCAGTTCTTGACGCAACGGGCGCTTGAACGGGAGCAGGCGCGGGTCGAGGCGATGCAGGAAGAATTGCTTGAGGGGCAAAGGCTAAGGCGCGAAGCGCGGCTCTATGCGTATCGCGCGGGAGAGCGAAAGCGAATTGAACTTATCGGTTTGCAAAAGACCGAGGAAATCCGGGTCCGGGCGGCGGTGAAGGATTGGCAAAAAGTGCTGGCTGACAAACGCGCAATTGAAGAAGCGGCAGAACGGGCTGCGGAGCAAGAGACGCAACGCTTGGAAGATGCGGCGGCGCAGAAGGCTGCGGAGGCTGCTTTAATGCAAAAACCTGCCCCTGTTCCAGACGAACTGCCCACCGCGCCATTGCAAGTCACTCCGCCCGTTCAAGAGAACTTGAGTGCAATCGACAAACTCATGAAGAAGCTGGATTTTTCAACGGTACCGATTCAGTAAATTCCGCCCTATTCGGAAGCGCGCTTGACCCATTCGAGTGCGGCCAGGCGCAGGGCGGATGAGAGATTTGTGTCCCGGGGACGGGTTTCGTCAACAGAAGCGATCATCGATGCCAGCGAGAGGCTTCTGGCCTTGGCCATCGCAACAATGATGTCGAAAAACGGCTGTTCAAGCGAATAGCTGGTTTGGTGACCGCGAATGGAGACGGAGCGCTTTTTCACGCCACTCATGTTCCGTCATCCGAATCTTTGGTCATCGCGTGACCGTCGAGAAGTTTGGTCGTCTTCACGGCATTCGCTTTGAGTTTCAGTTTCTCAAGTTTTGACTGACCGTGTCTTGTGCGATTTTCAGCAGCTACCTTTTCCGCCTCCCCCTTGGCCTGACGCTTGCGCCAGCTTCGAAGGTTGACGAGGTCGCCCATCACTTGTTCTTGCGAAATGAATCCAAGGAGACGACGTCGGCCATGGGCTTTGACTCATCGCTTGCCGCTTCCGGCGAGGCCTCACCGGCCTTGTCGGCCACATGCTTTTTGGCTTCTGCCTTTGCCTTGGTAGCGACCACTTTTGGTTTGGAAATATCAACGGCTGTGACCGGGCGCAGGATGACTTCAGAGCTCTCCCCGGCGGCCTCGACCTTGACTTCAAATTCGCACTCGAAGTTGACGGACGGATCGTAAAAGCCGCGAACCGCTGCAAAGGGGATGCTGAGACGCTCCGGGACATCGCCGAAGGAGAGTCCAATCTCAAAATGTGAGTCGGAGACTTCCAAGTCCCAATACTGGTGCTGGATAACGATTGTCATCTGTTCCGGGTATTTTTCGCGCAACCTTGTCGAAATTCGAACCCCACTGGCATGGGTCATGAAGGTAACAAAGAAGTGATGATTGCCGGGAATCCCCGTGCGCGCGACTTCCCCCAGAACCTTGCGGATCACGCCGCGTAGCGCGTCTTGGGTCAGAATATCGTACCGTATCAAGTCTTGCGACATGTGGGTTTTTGTCCCTGCATCACTGATTTGCTGGCAATTGGTTTAGCGGGGGTTTGGTCCGCCGTAAACTGGCAATTTTCGAGAGAGGCGATGAAGGGAGAAGTGGAGGTTTCTGTTGCCAGGTACCTCCGAACCCCGCCTAAACCTGCAACAGCTTAGGGCTTGATTTGAAGTGTCACACCGCCATTAGGCAGCGAGACGTACTTCTGCATAGTTGTCATTTGCAACTAAGGTTTTAGCCCGATAACGGTGGTACAATGCCGAGCAAAAACACGATTTTTACACCCTCGTCGATCCTGTTTCGCCCCCGCCAAAAACCAGCGTACTGGGTTTTGGTGGAGGCGCCGGGTACCGCCCCCGGGTCCGAATGGTTTATTATACCGGCCATTTATCGCCATAGCCGGACAAGCCGGCAACCTTAATATAGAACGTCGCATTGAACTTTGGAAGGGGATAGTCTCAGCAATTCATCAACAGGATTGACTTATTGGTGAAGGTAGGAAAGATACAACGCCGAGGCGGGATAGGAAAAACTACTTAAAGTAGCATAATCCCTGCTAAGGGATATTGCAGGATTGGGGAGACAAGTATGTCAGAATATCTAGCCGATGTTCGCCGTTACGACGCCGGTGCGGACGAGGAACACGTCAAGAAAATTGTCAAACATCTCGGCATCGCGTTGCGCAACAAGGATTCATCGCTTGTCGCTTGCTCGGATCAGGCCGAGCTCGATCGCGTGCGTGAAAAGTGGTGCATCAAGAAATTCGGTGCAAGCGACAATGCCAAGTCTGACTCCATCATTGCCAAAGTTTGCGAGACCATGAAGGCCGACACATCCAAAGGACGCGTGACGTTCTATTATCTCGTTGCCAAGCATCTGGGCACACTCGGCGCGCTCTAAGCCCGACGTTTTAAATCAATCCCCGTGCGCTGTCACAGCGTGCGGGGATTTTTTATTTTGGCGTAGGCTCTATAGTGCCAGCCTCGAATCGGGAAAGCATTCATGCAGCAGTATCACGCCCTCTTGCGCCATGTGCTCGCTCATGGGGTTGATCGAGGTGATCGCACCGGAACTGGCACGCGGGGTGTGTTCGGTTATCAAATGCGCTTTGATCTGGCCGACGGCTTTCCGGTTACGACAACAAAAAAACTTCATTTGAAAAGCATTATCCACGAATTGCTTTGGTTTCTAATGGGCGCGACGAATATCGGCTACCTCAAAGAAAACGGTGTGTCGATTTGGGATGAATGGGCTGACGAAAACGGCGATCTCGGCCCGGTTTATGGGTCGCAATGGCGCTCTTGGCCGAAGGGCAATGGCGAGACCATTGACCAGATTGCGCATGTCATTCAGCAAATAAAGACAAAACCGGAATCGCGGCGCTTGATCGTCTCTGCCTGGAACCCGGCGCAGGTCGACGATATGGCGTTGCCGCCCTGTCATTGCCTGTTCCAGTTTTATGTCGCGAATGGCCGGTTGTCGTGCCAGCTCTACCAGCGCTCCGCGGACATATTTCTTGGCGTAC
>JANOYJ010000091.1:0-3384 GCA_031428815.1 Phyllobacterium sp. | reverse complement strand
GCAATTTCTCAACGGCGATATTCTTAAAACGGTTGAAGATGCTTTACGTAAAACAGGACTAAACCCAGGCCGCCTCGAACTTGAGGTAACCGAGTCCACGCTTATTGAAGACAGGACAAAGGCTGCTGAACTTTTCGAAGGGCTGTCCGCGCTTGGAACTTCGATCGCCATTGATGATTTTGGAACGGGCTATTCTAATTTAGGTTACCTCGCCGACATTCCGTTCAAGAAATTGAAAATCGACAAGTCCTTTATCGATAGGATCGAGACAGATACGCACATGGCGCAAATCGTTTCGGCCATCATTGCATTAGCGCGGGCTCTGGGTGCTACTGCAGTAGCGGAAGGTGTAGAGACCCAAAAACAAGAAGTGCTTCTTAAGGCGGCTGGATGCAATGTTATCCAGGGTTTCTTGTACGGAAGGCCGATGCCGCTGTCGCATATTGGTGAATTAAACATCGATTTTCGGCGGGCTTCGTGAGTACAATTCAATTTTCGACACCGGTCAATCTGTCTACAATCGATAAAATCGACAAAAAGATAAAATTGAAACTATCAGCAGCCTCCAGCCTTAACAATTCAATCGTAGTCTTGCATAGAGCGGGAGACAACTAATGCTAAAGGGCGAACAGACCAAACGCAGTGCTTTGTTCAAAATTCTGACTGTCATATCGTCGGGTTTTGGCGGCGGCGTGTTGGGATTCTGGGCCCATACGACCGGCATTGGCGGGGGGCATGGCGTTGAAAACATCGCGGCTGCAACTATTATTACAGGTCTTTCGGCACTTTCGGCGGCAGGCTGCGCTTTAGCGTTTTTCAGCGGTATCGATGCCCATGCTTCAGAAGTCAGAACAGCGGCAGAAACCGATGCTTTGACAGGGCTAATATCGCGTGGTGCCTTTCTTGTTGAGGTTGCCAAAGTTGGCAATGCCGCAAAGGAAAGTCAAAAAGCGAGCTACTTTCTGAACGTCGAAATTGATCGCTTCAAACAATTGAACGATGCACTTGGATACCGGACAGGCGATCAACTGGTGCAAACGGCGGCCGAGCGTATCAAAGAGCATATGCCAAAGAGCTCTATAATCGGCCGTCTTGCTATCAGTGAATTCGGTATCATCTTATCTGTAGAAGATGCTTTGCCCACATTAGAGATCATGCTCGATAAGATGGTGGCGTCGCTTTGCGAGCCTTACATGATCGAAGGTCGCCGCGTCATCATATCAATTTCGACCGGTGGCGCCGAAATCGGTGGCGACTATGCGGATGCGGTCGGTCTTTTGCGCAAAGCAAATCTCGCTGTGCATCGGGCGCGGGCGATTGGTCGCGGTAATTGGACGATGTTTGAACCGGAGATCGGTCGCGTGGCTGACCATCGGCGATGGATCGAGGCCGAGATGCAAATCGCGCTGGAGCGCCAGGATTTTGAACTCTATTACCAACCGCAATTAGACTTAATCACTGGCAAGATCGCCGGTTACGAGGCTTTGGTGCGCTGGATGCACCCGGAAAAGGGTGCGGTCCATCCGATTGAATTTATTCCAGTGGCGGAAGAGACCGGCATGATCGCGCCACTTGGCGACTGGGTTCTACGCAAAGCTTGTTCGGATGCCAAGCATTTGCCGGATGATTGCTTCGTTGCGGTTAATCTTTCACCTGCGCAATTCTTACTAAGTGACATGGTTGAAGTGGTGCGCTCCGCGCTCGCAGAAAGTGGTCTTCCCGCACGACGGTTAGAACTTGAAATTACTGAAAGCCTGTTGATGGAAGACAAGGAAAAGACCGCACTCATCCTTCGTGAATTTGCCAAAATGGGTGTGTCGGTTGCTGTTGATGACTTTGGAACCGGATATTCAAACCTTACTTATTTGGCCGACTTGCCATTTCAGAAGCTCAAGATCGACCGTTCTTTCGTCAGCCGTCTTGAGACAAACGGCAATACCGGCGCGATTATCTCGACAATTGTCGGACTTTCGAGAGCCCTCGGCGTGAAGACCATTGCCGAGGGAGTCGAGAACGAAGCGCAAGTGGCGCTGCTGATGGCCGCCGGTTGCAACTCTGCCCAAGGCTATTTGTTCGGAAGACCTCTTCCGATTTCAACACGCGAGCCTCGCATTGTGCGTCACGCCGCAGCGTTACACTAATCCTATTTCATCGCCCGAATGACTTTGTATTGCCGGTTTTCGTCAACACGTTCGAATTTTCGGAACGCGCGTTGCAAAGTGTCTTCGTAGGGCAGTTCCTTATTGGCGACCATCATTAATCGACCGCCCGGCTTCAGGGCCTTTGAAGCAATTGCGATCATGCGCTGGCCGATAGACGCATCAGTTGATCGCCCCAAATGAAAAGGCGGGTTCATGATAACTGCGTCGTAAGGGCCTTGGACTGGCTCTTGCAGGAGGTCGACCCAGTGGAAGCCTATGGTGAGCATCGGCGACAGCTTTTGGAGATTGTATCTTGCGGCTTCTAACGAGGCATGATCGGCCTCGAAGAGATCAACCGCGGTAACTGCCGGACATTTTTGTAGCAGGGCTGCCGAGAGATAGCCCCATCCTGCCCCCAAATCCGCAACTTTACCTGTGATTTTGTCGAAGTGCTTTGCCAGAAGTTCCGAACCACTGTCCACGGCCTTATGCGAGAACATGCCCGGCGCCGTTTCAAAGGTCAGCTCGCCGGAGACGATGGTACTGGCGTGACCGCTAACCGGTGAGACCCAGTGCTCCGGGCGCTTAAAGCAGAATACTTGCGCGTGGTTTTTGGAGAGCGATTGCTCGATGGTCACGAGGTCAGACATCTCCTTGCGCATCGCTTGTACGCCTGACGTCTTGGCTCCTGAGATCAGAATTGGAGCACCGGGGAGCGTTCGCTCCATCGCGGTGAAGATGTTGCGGCGATTGAGTTCGCGGTGTTTGCCCAAAAGGACCAAGGCACCGGCATGCTCACTGGATTCTGCAAGAGGCGTCACGCGAAAGCCGGATTGCTGGAGCGCAAGAAATGACGGGCGGAAACCTTGAATGCAGTCCAAATTCTCTTGCCAGCACTGGTCTGAAACCGGTGGAATTTCCGCATTAAGAAACAGCCAGCGGGCATCATACTGCGGCAAAGACAGATCGCCGTTCTCAAACGGCAGAAACAGAGTTTTGATTGCGCCTTCGTCCAAGTCGTGTCTCCAAAACAAAGGGCGCGGAATGACCCGCGCCCTGATTTAATCCGTATCGCGCTGATTACTCAGCTGCGGCGGCTTCAGTCTGTTCCTTGGTGAGTTCCTTGCCGGTTGCCTGATCAACAACCTTCATGGAAAGGCGGACTTTACCGCGCTCGTCAAAGCCCATGAGCTTGACCCAGACCTTCTGGCCTTCCTTGACAACATCCGAGGTCTTGTTGACC
>JANOYJ010000090.1:0-3198 GCA_031428815.1 Phyllobacterium sp. | reverse complement strand
ACCTCGCCGTTTGTATCCGTGACGCCGACGCCGCGTCGCAGTGTTTCACGCCATGGAGGACGACGACGCACCAACAGGCTTGCCGCGCCACCAATCCTTGGCCTTCTGGCCCAAATCACGGAACTTGGCTGACGTTTCGTTGAGCCGCTGCATCCAGACCGGATCGGGTTCTTGGCCCTCTATGACCTTGAAATAAACCGTCATCAGCGCAGCAATGGCGAAGGGTTCGAGGAGCGCGGCTTTGAAGGCCCAGGCGAAGACGAGCGCCAAGACGAAGGCCCAACCGCCAAGTTGGCCTGGGTAATAATACAAAAGTCCGGCGGCGGGGGCGAGCATGAACAGGAAGACGAGGATCGAGATGATCCACATAAAAATCGACAGCCAGATCGCGTTTTTCATCATGGTCTTGCCGTTTTGCGCATAGAGCACAATGCCGGTCTGCGCGCTTTCCCATGGGTTTTGGCTCTCGGTTTTGATGTTATAACCGAGGATGATTTCATCGACGTAAGTGAGTGTCATGCGGATGACCGAGTTGATGAAACTCACCAAGCCATTGAGGCCGGGGATTGGGATGAAGGCAGCGATGCCGCCGAAAAGGCCAGTAATGGTGCGGATGACGGCTTTGACCAATTGGTCGAGCGCAAAGAGGACGTTGACTTCGGTGAAGCGCTCTTTGACGACACGTTTGGCGTATTCGATCTGCCCCTGCCCGCCCGGAACCTCGCGACCTTCAAGCAAATGCACCATGACGGCGATGTGACCGGCTTTGACGATGTAGAGGATATATTCGCGTATCCAGTAGACCACGACTGACACCAGCCCGAAGCCCACGACCGCGCCCCAGACAGCGAATGTGCCTTGAGCGTCCGGGTCGCTGGAAATATTGCCCACACCATAACCAATCGCGCCGCCGGAACCAGTGGCGATGATATAGGCCAATGTGATGCCGAAAAAGACGATCATCCGGAACAGGATGAACGGATAGGTTTTGGCCATTAGGCCAAATGTTTTGCCAAGTTCAAAGTCCCACATGAGAATCATCCCCGCGAATGCGCTCGCGCCCCGGCGGGAGGCTAGCGGAGATTAGGAGGGGCGGCAATGTGCTATGGGTGATGACATGATTGACAACAGGCACTGCTGATGACATAATTGTCAACATGGATGCGATATTGCTCGAACGAACAAAACGCAGCACCCCAGACGGGGCAATGTTCGAAATTGTTATATGGCAGGTCCCAGAGCCTGTTCGGGGAAGCAATCATTCATACAAGTATCGGCTCTTTTATGGTCGCGACGGAAAAAGATTGATTGGTTACGACAATGAGCGTGGAAAAGGCGATCATTGTCATCTTGATGGAAACGAGCGGCCTTACACTTTTACTACGGTGAAGAAGCTGATTGGAGATTTCTTCGCAGCGATTGAAGAGAGGAATGCTAAATGAAAACGGCATTAATTGAAATTCGAACCGACTCTGAAGTGGTTCTTAAGGAAATGGGCGAGAGATTCATAGACGCTTGGAACACCGGAAAACCGTCAAATCCAATCACCACGATCTCGTTCAGCACGATGGCCCAAATGTCTGCCGTCTTCACTACAAAGCGCTGGGAACTTATCGAACAACTACAAAAAATTGGGCCATCAAGCATTCGCGGTCTGACCCGTGCGCTTGGTCGTGATGTGCGCCGGGTGCATGACGATGTGGCGGTTCTGATCGACTGGTTCATTGTCGAACGCGATGAGTCCGGAAAGGTCTTTGTGCCGTACGACGTAATCCGCATCGGCGCGGAAATGCCCGCCGCCGCCTAGCGCTCAATAATCTCCGTCGCGGCGATGCGGATGCCGAAGCCTTCCAGCCCGACATAATGCCGTTCGCGTGAGGCGATCAACCTTATTGAGGTGACGCCTAAGTCTTTCAGGATTTGTGCGCCGAGGCCGATTTCCCGCCATTCGCTTTCGCGGGCTTCGGCTTCAGCATGGCCCTCTCCGACCATTCTATTGCGCGGTTGATTGCCGACGCCGACGGAACCTTCGCGCAGGTACACGATGATGCCGCGCTTTTCCGCACCCATTTTCTGCATAATGCTGGTGAGGTCCGGCGTTTTGCCGAACACATCGCGGGCGACGTCTTCGGAATGCAGGCGCACCGGCACGTCTTCGCCGTCGCGAATGTCGCCATAGACCACGGCCAGATGCTGCATCGGGTCCCAAGGCAGCGAATAAGAATGCGCCTCGGCAAGGCCGCCATCGGTGTCGACCTCGAATGTGGAGATGCGCTGGATGAGCGTCTCCTTGCGTTGACGATAGGCGATGAGATCGGCGACGGAGACTTGTTTGAGGTTGAACTTCTCGGCAAAGCCCGCCACTTGCGGTCCGCGCATGACGGTGCCGTCATCATTGATGAGTTCGCAGATAACGCCAATCGGTGGAAGCTTTGCGAGTTTACAGAGATCAACAGCGGCCTCGGTATGGCCGGAGCGCATCAAGACGCCGCCTTCGCGGGCGATGAGCGGGAAGATGTGACCGGGGCGGACAAAGTCGGATGCGCCGGAATTGGGATTGGCAAGATTGCGGGCCGTCAATGTGCGGTCTTCAGCGGAAATGCCGGTCGTTGTGCCGTGCTTGTAATCGACAGTGACGGTGAAGGCGGTCGTATGCGCCGAGTCGTTTTCGGCGACCATGGGTGCAAGGTTGAGGCGTTTGGCCTCCTCGCGCGGCATGGGGGTGCAGACGATGCCGGACGTATAACGCACGATAAAGGCCATTTTCTCCGGTGTGCAATGCACGGCAGCGACGATTAGATCGCCCTCGTTCTCGCGACCGTCATCATCGGTGACGACGACAATTTCGCCTTTTTCAAAAGCGCGGATCGCGTCAACGACGCGTTTTTGGTCATAGGCCATGAATGCTTACTTTCTAACGGTCAGCCGCATAACCGACCTGACCCCGGTGACGCAAATAATGATCGGCAATGGCACACGCAACCATGGCTTCGCCGATTGGCACGGCCCGAATGCCGACGCAAGGATCGTGGCGACCTTTGGTGATAACCTCGACCTCATTACCATCGGCATCGATGGAAAGCGTGGGAATAAGCATGGACGACGTCGGCTTGACAGCGAAGCGTGCGACAATCGGTTGGCCGGTCGAAATGCCGCCTAGAATGCCGCCCGCATGGTTGGACAAAAACACCGGCTTGC
>JANOYJ010000089.1:0-3460 GCA_031428815.1 Phyllobacterium sp. | reverse complement strand
GATTATGTCTTGCGAAATTGGTCAATCGTGCGCGGCGGGACGAGCTCCACGCAAAAAGCGCTGTTCTTCAATCTGAGGCGCTTGCGGGCACGACTCGCCAAGGGAACAGAAATTCTTTCCGAGCATATGATTTTCAAAAATATTTCTGTGACGCTCGGCGTTTCTGAAAAAGACGTCGAGCTTATGAACCATCGGCTCTCCGCCCCGGATACATCGCTGCAAGCGCCGATGAACAACGACGAAGAAGGTGGCGCGATCCGGATGGATTTTCTGGTCGACAATGCGCCACTGCCGGATCATGTGGTCGCAACCGCTATTGACGAGGAGCGGCGGCATAATTGGGTCGAAGGTGCCTTAAGAGTTCTCAATGAACGGGAACTTTTTATCATCAGAGAGCGACGTCTAAGTGAGGATGCCGCGACATTGGAAATTCTCGGCGAGCGTCTTGGAATTTCCAAGGAGCGGGTACGCCAGATTGAGACGAGAGCGTTTGAGAAACTTAAAACCGCGCTCGTCAGTACCAATCAAAGAATGGCGCTGGAGGCGACCGGAGCTTCTAATTTATGACCCGAGATCGGTGACGATTTTTACCTGCTCGCCGACCGACACGGACTGACCGGCAGCCAAGCCGTTCAACAGGCGGAAAAGCTCTTGCGGCCGTGCGCTGCCGACCATTTTCGAAGACAGCGAACCCACTGTGTCGCCGGCTTTCACCGTGACGATGCGAACGCGGGTCGGCCGCAGCGTTCTTTTTTCGTTGTCGTTTAGCGTTGTAAAGCTTGAGGTCACTTGGTTTGCGACGTCCGCAACGCCCAAAGCGGTAGAGGGCGCAGCGGTCAAGAATCGATAGACGCGGCCATTCACCCGTAGAACCGTGATGTTAAACTGCCAACGTTCCGCCTGTGCCGACCCGATGGCCGCTTCAACGCCGTTAATGCGGGTCTCGATCACGCTTGCATCGATCAAGCCCGCGACCCAGCCGGATTTCATGTAATCGGTGAGCGCCGTTGTCGTCGGTACTTCGACACCGTCAAAGCGAATGGCAAACTCGTTCGGACCGGCGGCGAGCACAGCGTCCTTGTTGTTTTCAATGTTATATCCCGCAGGGACTTTAAACTTGATGCCAAGGCTTGGATGCATGAACTCCTGACCGCGCACATATCCTTCCTCAGGACTATCCCCGAACAGCAACCCATCTATCCCCGCCAGATAGGCTTTTCGATCTGTCTCGCCGATTCCCGGCGCGCCGAACAGACGGGCATGGTTTTTGGCGAGTTCCACGCGTTGTGGCGCGGCAGGATGGGTGGCTAGAAAATCGAGGCTCATGTCTTCATCGGTATTGGCAGCTCGAAACTCGGTGTAAGCGCCGAGCGATTGCAGAAAACGCGCGGCGGCAAAGGGATCATAACCCGACCTGCCCAGTGAACGGATGCCGATCGCATCCGATTCCAATTCCTGCTGTCGGGAGAATTGAGCGAGGCTTAGCTTGCCCCGGATCAGAGCTTGTTTGCCGGCCTCGTCATTTTGAAGAACTTCGGTAACGACGCGGCTGGCAAGGTTCGCCTCAGCCTCTTTCTGCTGGCGGGCGACGCCGTGTTTGGCCGTCACATGCCCCATTTCGTGCGCGACGACTGCCGCCAACTCTGCCGAGTCACCGGCAAGTGCCAAGAGTCCGCGCGTCACATAAACATAACCGCCAGGCAGCGCGAAGGCATTGACGTTAGGCGAGTTGAGAATCGTGATCTGGAACGTTTGATTGGGATCATCGGTCGATGTGGTCAATCGTCCGATGGCGCGCGCGATCATACGCTCCAATTTTGGGTCGCTATATTCACCGCCATACGTTGCGAGAATTTTTGGATGCTGGGCGGCGGCCAGTTTGGCAAATCGGTCACCACGCGCCACATTGCCGACGATGATTGGATTGTCGGAGGGCTGAATGTTGCCGGCGGTGCTTAGATCTGTCTGTTTGCCCGTGCCCAAATCGAGCACTTGGCAGCCAGATACCAGAAGTATCAGTGGCAGGACGGTAGCACCCATCAGGTTTTTGCCTAAAAAGCCGGAACGGAACGCCAAATCAACTGCCTTTCAAATCACTTCGAGCGCTAGCTTAGCGGCTTCTAATCTGTGCGCCAAGCTTCATCCGGCGCTTCATTCCATAGGAAAATGGCCAAGTTCGGGCTGTGCCTATCTGATTTGTGCCTGTTCGCCAAGGTATTCCCGCACTGCTGCCGGACCTGAACCAGATAACAAGTCGCGGGTAGGGCCGAAGGCAAGGATTTCTCCGGCATCAACAAAGCATAGCAAGGGTGCAATGGCGGCGATTTCGGCGGGATGATGTGTGACGAGAAGCGTTGTCATGCCGCGTTCGGTTTGCAGTTGCCCAACCAGCTCCGTCATCTCCATCCGCAGGCTAGGACCAAGCGAGGCAAAAGGTTCGTCCAGCAAAAGGAGCGGATTGTTCTGCACCAAAACACGCGCCAATGCAGCGCGTTGCCGCTCTCCGCCGGATAGCTGTTCCGGCAATCGCTTGGCTTTGTCCGCCATGCCGACGCGAGCAAGACTGGCGGCTATTTCTGCTTCGTCGCTGCGGGTTAGGCGCAAGGCCGGAGAGATGCCAAGCCCGATATTGTCGTGCACAGAAAGGTGCGAAAATAGATTATGCTCTTGGAATAAAAAAGAAACGGGTCGCTGCGACGGCAGAAAGTCGGTTACATCCTCATTGCCGATCAGAACGCGGCCAGATTTTGCAAATTCAAATCCCGCAATAAGGTTGAGCAGGGTCGTTTTTCCGGAACCGCTTGGGCCGGTCACAGCAATCGTTGATCCGGCGTCGACCTCAAGATCAAAGCGAACACTTGTCTCGCTGTAACCGAAACGGACATCTTTCAGTGAGATTGATACGCCCTTGTCATTTATCATGACCGGTCCCTTGCAAAAAATTTGCGATAATCGTGAGGCCGACAGTGATCACCATCAGATAGAGCGCCAGTCCGGCGGCGTCATTTATCCGATATGATCCCATTTTGGCGAAGAGAAGGGCCGGAAGCGTCAAAATTCCATCGCTGCCAAACAGCGCAATGACTCCGAGATCACCGAGTGACAGCGCCATGGCAAACAGAAACGCTGTGACGATTGACCGTCGCATGGTTGGGAAGTCAATCAGACGTATCCGTGCCAAGCCGGAAATGCGAAGCGATTGGCAAAGACGGTCATGGCGATTTGCTGCCGACAAGAAGGCGGGTTCCAAAATCCGCACTGCGAAGGGCAGAGACATGGCGGCATTGACCGCAACGACAAGAAAAGCGGCACTTTGATAGGGGTTACCAAACTTTGCGGCCAGAATGAACCAACCTGCCCCAAGAATGATCGGTGGAAAGGCAAGAATGAGATTGGGCGCGGTGCTGAATATGATCGAGAAGCTCGCATTGATTTTCGAAGTGGCATGGGTGGCCGCGAC
>JANOYJ010000088.1:0-2555 GCA_031428815.1 Phyllobacterium sp. | reverse complement strand
GCGCGGCGGTCTATCGCCAAATTGTCGGAGATGAGCCCGGAAAATTGAGTCCTGCAGGTGCCGTCGGTAAGTTTTTGCCAAAATCACTTGACCAGGCACTGAGTATTTCGGCTGGCGAGCATCCGGCCATTCAAGCCAACTATCACGTCGTCGATGCGACGGAATTTGGTGTGAAGTCGGCGGAAGGTGCGCTTTTGCCCACACTGGGCGTTCAGGCCAGCGTCGAGAAAAAATATCAAAACAGGTCTACCGCCGGTAATTCTTTCGGCAGCGATTCCGATACCGCGTCAATCGGATTGCAGTTAAACGTGCCGATTTATCAGGGCGGGAAAGGCTCTGCCACTGTTCGTCAGCAAAAAGAGCAACTTGGCAAGGCGCGCATCGATATAGACGTCGCCCGCGATCAGGTTCGCGCGGCAGTCACTTCCGCATGGACGCAAATGCAGGCTGCCCAGGCCTCCGTCTCGGCAAACAAGCAATTGGTTTCCGCCGCGCAGTTGGCTCTGGATGGCGTGGTTGAAGAGCGCAAAGTCGGGCAGCGCACAACGCTTGATGTGCTGAATGCGCAGAGCGACGTGACGAATGCGCGGATCAGCCTTGCCGAATCCGAGCGCAATGTTGTTGTCGCCAGCTATGCGGTTCTGTCAGCGACGGGCCGCTTGAGCGTCAGCCGTCTTGGTCTTGGCGTTGCTGTTCATAAGCCGGAAGAACATTACAAAGCGGTCAAGGACAAGTGGTTCGGGCTACGGACGCCGGACGGGCGTTGAGGTTCGGCTGTAATTAGTTGTGAAGTGATCCCGTGGACATGGTCTGCGGGATTCTCATTTGGCGGCTACCGCGCTAGTGTACGGGTTGATTCGAGATGTCGGCACCTGTCCGGCACACCCAAGCAAGCGGCAAAAATATGACCCAAGCGGCCCAAAACGCCACGCGCGAACCGACGATGGAAGAAATTCTGGCGTCCATTCGCCGGATTATAGAGGACGGCAACCCACCTTCGGGCAAGGATTCCGGTGATATGGATTCCGATAATGGGGATGTTGAGGAAATCCTCGATTTCCAGCGGGAATTTGGCGAAGACGCCATTGCCGACAGTTTGCAACATGCAGGCGCCATGAATGCGCTCGGCCAAAAAATTGGCGCTAAGAATGCCGCTCCGGTCATTGAGGCGGCGTTTCATCGCGAAGAAACTTTGGTTGACGTCAAACCCGACGTTTGGACAGAGCCACTCGAAACTGAGGTGAAGAGCGCATTTATCGCTCCTGAGCAGAGAGAACTCGAACAAGTTGAGGAAGAGACAATGGCGGCTGTCGAGCATATTGAATTGCACCAAGATGAAGTGATTTTGCCGGAAGTCGTGGCTGAAACACCGTTTGAGCGGCATTTGCGGCCTATCCTGTCTGATATGGCGGGGCGGCAAGTGACGGCTGCATTTTCTGATTTGACCTCGGCAATTGAAAAGGAGCGCCAGCAGAGCCTTGCCGAGATCGCCGAAGATATGATCCGCCCGATGTTGCAGGAATGGCTCGACAATAATTTGCCGACCATGGTCGAACGCTTAGTACGTGAGGAAATCGAACGGGTTTCGCGCGGTGGGCGGCGGTAAGCTCCAAGCTCCCTTCCCCTCGCGGGGATAGCTTCACCGCCAAGTTTTGTCACGTCGGGCTTGCGCCGACGACCCGGCTGCGTCAGTTGCGACTGGTAGTGACGTATAATCAAACGGTTAACCAAGGAAGTCTTGGTCTCCGGGACAAGCCAGACGATGACGAACGCCGGGGCACAAAAAATATCCATCCCCCTCATTCAAACCTCAAGCACACTATGCCCAGTCTCTTCCTTTGGAAATGCTGCCGGAGTCGTTCGGTAGCGGGGAGAGACCGGCGCTTCCGGTGCGGGAAAGACGAAATCCTGCGCCCGGGGAGGCCCCGTCCAAGGGTTCCCATGCAGTTACTACGGGCTGCGCGTGCCGGACGGGCACTTAAGGCTTGCGAAGCACCGGACACACACCGGACCTTAGCAGTCGACGCGGAACGGGCCGGGTAGAAAATCGCCGGACAGGGTGCGTGGCTTGCCACTCACTATCACTTACCAAGGCAGGACCACGCACCCTGTTTTTCCTGATCGTTGAAATGACCAGACGCGAAGAGCGGGCGTGGTATCGTGGATGCTTACCTGTCGTTTCTCAAGGGTCAGTTGACTTGGATTTCAGCATCCGCTTAACAGCGCGGACATCCATTCAGAAATGACACCCAATCAGAAAAGACTTGGACATGCTTGAAAAGACCTATGATTCCGCCAGTGCCGAGCCGCGCATTGCCGCGCTTTGGGACAAGGCCGAAGCGTTCAAAGCCGGAGCCGGATCAAAGCCGGGTTCAGAGGCTTTCAGCATCGTCATCCCGCCGCCGAACGTCACGGGCTCGCTGCACATGGGCCATGCGCTTAATAATACGTTGCAGGACATTCTCGTCCGCTTTGAGCGCATGCGTGGCAAAGACGTCTTGTGGCAGCCGGGCATGGATCATGCCGGCATTGCGACGCAAATGGTCGTCGAGCGC
>JANOYJ010000087.1:0-2506 GCA_031428815.1 Phyllobacterium sp. | reverse complement strand
GTATCGACAAAGACAATAAGGCATTTTTCATGCCCGTCACGCTCATCGATGATGCCACGAATGCGCTGGTGCTGACGGGTGTGCCTGAAGGCACGAGAGTCATCGTCGCTGGTCAAGATTTTGTGACAGACGGCGAAGTCGTAACGCCAGTCGCCCCTGACGCGGACCTGATGAAAAAACTCGTCGGCGAAGCCACACCAACAAAATAGGCGGAACCCATGAGCAATCTCATTGATCTGGCAATCCGCAATGCGCGTCTGACGCTTTCGGTAATGATGTTTTTTCTGATTTCAGGTGCACTGGCTTATCAGTCAATTCCGAAAGAGGCCGAACCCGATATCCAGATTCCGATCATCTATGTCTCACTTGGATTCAACGGCATTTCGCCAGAGGATTCGGAGCGGCTTTTGCTTCGACCGGTAGAAGCCAAGCTGAAAAACATCAAAGATGTCAAAGAGATGCGCTCTTCCGCCTTTCAAGGCGGCGGGTTTGTGTTGGTGGAGTTTGAGGCAGGTGCCGATCTTTCTGACGCGCTGGAAAACGTTCGCTCCAAGGTGTCAGATGCGAAACGCGACCTTCCGCAAGGCGCTGATGAACCAAGCATCAATGAAGTCAATATTTCAGAATTCCCGGTTCTCGTCGTCACTCTGTCCGGCGATGTGCCTGAGCGCATCATGGTGAAATCGGCGCGGGATCTGCGTGACCGTTTGAAAGACATCGACGGTGTGCTGGATGCAAAGTTGCAGGGCGCGCGCGATGATTTGGTTGAGGTCATTATTGATCCGATGAAGCTCTCATCTTACGGCCTCAAACTCGATCAACTGGTTGGCGGCGTGACGGCTGGCAATTCATTGGTCGCGGCCGGCACGATCGAAGGCTCTGCGGGTAAATACGCCGTCAAGGTTCCGTCCCTCATTGAGAACATTGAGGACGTTGCCAATCTGCCCGTCGTGGCAACGCCGAATGCCGTGGTGCGAGTCCGCGATCTTGCAACTATACGCTCAACCTTCAAGGACGCCGATACGATCACACGGCTTGATGGCAAGCCCGCGATTGCGATTGAAATTTCAAAACGCACCGGTGCCAATCTCATCAACACCGTTGATGCCGTGAAGAAGGCTGCTGAAGAATTCAAGTCTCAGCTCCCTGAAGGCGCTGTCGTTACCTTCAGCCAAGACAAGTCTGAATCCATTCGCCAACTTTTGTCGGATCTTCAGAACTCCGTGCTCACTGCCGTAATTTTGGTGTTCATCGTTATTCTTTACGCTTTGTCGGGCCGCGCTTCGTTGTTTATCGGCTTCGCCATTCCGGTGTCCTTCCTGATAGGCATTCTGTTCTTGTCTATGGCGGGATACACCGTCAATCTCGTCGTTCTGTTCTCGCTCATTCTGGCCGTCGGCATGCTCGTCGATGATGCGATCATTGTGGTGGAGTTTGCCGAACGGCGGATGTCTGAGGGCATGGACAAGGTCGAGGCGTTTTCCTTGGCCGCAAAGCGCATGACGGGTCCGGTGGCAGCCGCCACACTCACTCGCGTTGCCGCCTTCTCGCCTCTGCTGTTCTGGCCGGGCATTGTCGGGCAGTTCATGAAGTATATGCCGATTACGCTCATAGCGACGCTCTCGGCGTCCATGCTCTACGCGTTGGTTTTTGTGCCAACCATCGGCTCGATCTTCGCGAAGAAGCCGCCAGCCGAAGCCACACACAAAGACGGCCTTTATATGTGGGTTGCCAACCGGGCGATCCGTCATCCGATCTCCGTACTTATTCTTGCAGTCGGCCTGATGGGCAGTGTGTTTTACGGCTATGGTAAAGTCGGCGCGGGCGTTGAATTCTTTCCAAATGTCGAGCCGGATTACGGCCTGCTCTATGTCCATGCCCGCGGCAATCTCTCGCTCGAAGAGAAGAATGCAGGTGTACGGTTGGCCGAAGAAAAAATCACCGGCTGGCCCGGCATTAAGAATGTCTACACCCGCGTTGGTAAAGCCTCTGGCGGCGGCAATGATGTTGCCGAGGACGTAATCGGTGTGATTCAGTATGAGTTCGTCAATTGGCGTGAACGTAAGAAAGCGGATGAAATTCTAACCGACTTGCGACAAGCCATGAAGGGCCTTCCGGGTATTGACGTCGAAGTCTCGGTTCCTGCGGCGGGTCCCCCCACAGGTAAGGCGATTCAAGTGCGCCTGTCTGCGGCTGATCCGGCCAACCTCAATAGCGTTGCAAAAGACGTTGCCAAAATGCTCGCAGCAACGCCGGATGTCATCGATATTGCCGATGGACTTCCGGTTCCCGGTATTGACTGGGAATTGAAGGTCAACCGCTCGGAAGCCGCCAAGTATGGTATCGGTCCCGGCTCAGTCGGAACGGTCGTTCAGCTTGTAACAACGGGCCTGAAGCTCTCAGACTACCGCCCGGCGGGAGCGGATGATTCCGTTGATATACGTCTGCGCCTTCCAGAAGAAAACCGGACATTGGCAACTCTCGACCAATTGCGCGTTGAGACAGC
>JANOYJ010000086.1:0-4777 GCA_031428815.1 Phyllobacterium sp. | reverse complement strand
CGGCATCAAGGGCTTTGATCTGCCGGTTACCGAACAAAAGCCTGCCAATCTCGTGTTCCTGCTGGATGTCTCCGGCTCGATGGACGAGCCTGATAAGCTACCACTGCTGAAAGCCTCATTCCGCTTGCTCGTTAACAAGCTGAAGCCGACGGACACTGTGAGCATTGTCACCTATGCCGGCGATGCGGGCATTGTTCTTGAGCCGACCAAGGCGTCGGACAAGATCAAAATCCTCAGCGCCATTGATAGTCTCACTCCCGGTGGCTCAACCGCGGGCGAGGCGGGGATTAATGCGGCCTATGCCTTGGCCCAGCAGGCTTTTGTCAAAGACGGCGTCAACCGGATTATGTTGGCCACCGATGGAGATTTTAATGTTGGCGCGAACAGCGATGAGGATTTGAAGAGGCTTGTTGAGGAAAAGCGCAAGTCCGGCGTGTTCCTGTCTATCCTTGGTTTTGGTGAGGGAAATTATCAGGACAATCTCATGCAGACCCTGGCGCAGAACGGCAATGGCATCGCCGCTTATATTGATACGTTGGGCGAAGCCGAAAAAGTTTTGGTGCAGGAGGCGACGGCCTCGCTGTTCACAATTGCCAAGGATGTGAAAATCCAGGTCGAGTTTAATCCCGCCATGGTCTCGGAATATCGTCTGATCGGGTATGAAACCCGGCACCTTGCCAATGAAGATTTCAACAATGACCGCATCGATGCCGGTGACATTGGTTCGGGCCATACCGTGACCGCGATCTATGAAATGACACCGAAGGGTGCGCCGGGGCAGACCAATGACCCTCTGCGCTACAAGACCAACAATGAGCCGGACACCTATACCACCCCAACCGGCGAGTATGCCTTCGTGAAAATCCGCTACAAGCTGCCAACCGAAGCAACGAGCCGGTTGGTGACGCAGCCGGTGAGTTCCGCGAACGAAGTCTCTGACATCTCCGCCGCTTCGCAAGACGTGCGCTTCGGGATTGCTGTGACAGCGTTTGGCCAGAAGTTGCGGGATGGGGATCAAGTGGCGAATTATTCGATGAATGACATCGAAAAGTTGGCGTCGTCCTCGCGTGGTGAAGACCCGTTCGGCTATCGTGGTGAGTTTTTGAAAATGGTGCGTTTGGCGGCCGGGCTGGCACCGAACTGAGCAAGCCGACGTTAGGATTAAGAAAGCCGCCTCAATTGGGCGGCTTTCAGCTTTTCAAGCCACCGAGATCCAGACACGACGATTTTCGCGTGGGAAATATCAGGACTGCACCTGCGGCGTAGAGCTTTTGGACAAAATCCGGGTTATCGCTGGTGACGTTTGCCGTCGCGGCCCCCCAGTTCAATACCAAAACTCCTTCGGGCAAGGCGTTCATCAGCCGCGTTGTCGGAAACACGATGGTTGCGGAACTTGTCACACCCGGTTTTACGGTAATGATCGCTGTGACGCAGAACCAAAGTAATAGAAGGCTTGCTATTGTTGCCGATGCGCCGGCTGTCCGCTCAATAGTCATAGACATGTTCGAGCCGTCTTGGCCCTGCCGCCAACGTCGTGATGACATCACTTAATTTTGGTACTTTGACGTTCAAGAGTAGACGCTCATCGCCGAAACCATCGCGGCTTATTTTAGTGATGACGGTCGCGCCGTCGATGACCGGATCGGTTTCCTTTGCCGGTTGGACAATTGTCATCATAACGTCGTCATTACCGGCGATTTCGACTACGGCACCACCCAGTTTGGCGATCTCGCGGAGGATGTTTGAAAAGGTTCGGTAGCGCGGTGTGTTGATAACGACGCCTTGCGGCAGCGTTTCGATAATCTCAACACCCGGAATGCTTTTGAGCTGCTCCTCAGTGAGGCCGGAAACCACACTCCTGATTTCAAGTTTGGCGACACCCGTCGCGGCGACTGCATTGGCAATTACACCCGCATAAGCGGCTTTGGCCTTCCATTCCCCGCCCAAGGCCAGGCGGCGCTCCCAGCCACGCATTGGCATGTCAAGCGGCGCGTTCCAGAGGTTTTTAACCTCCTGATCGAATGGATATTTATACCAGGGCGTCTGTTGCAGAAAGGCGGCGTAGTCTGCCGCCATCTCAGCGGCGATGACATCTTGCGGGCTCTTTTCCGGCCCGCGCAGCCAAGCCGCCACGCGACCGATAGTTTCCTCGTAGAGCGCCTTCGCGCCCATCTCCAAGGTGAAGGATGCGCCGATGACATAGATCGTGCGGATGGTTGCCGTGTCTGCGCCGCCATGGGCCGCTGCTGTTTGATTGAGCCGACAGAAGGATGACCAGAAGCCTTTGACGGAAGAGAAATAGTCGAACTGGTCTTCGTCTCCGGTTTCGAGAACTTTGGCAAGTCCCTCATAGGCATAGACAATATGCCATTCGGGATAGGTGAGATAAGAGTTCGCCTCTTTGCGCTGGACCTTAGTGTCAACAAGCAACGGCTGGTACTCCTGCGTTCCCGGTGTGCCTTTGCAGGACGTTGCGACATAGGCGATCGGCGCGGCGAGCGCTATGACCACAAGAATGAGCGCCAGCGCGGACCATTTTATCAATCGCCAAAGCAAGCGCATCAGACTGTCTTCCGGTCCAGAAACAAGGCGGAGAATAGCGCAACGCCGCCGAGAACAATGTGCGGGGTGTTGGCGTATATTTTGAACATGAAGTCCAGATTCTGCCATCCGTAATTGATGATGCCAAGGTCGAGATAGCCCGATCCTGTGACAAGACCCAGAAGACCATCACCAAGATATAGAATGCCGAAATAGAACAGGAAATTTTTCGCGGCCTTGTGCGACAGGAATGCGGCGATACCTGCCCACACCGCCGAGCCGATGTGCAAGGCATCGTCATAGATGTCGAGCGCGAAAATGCCGAATGAGCGGCCCTGATCGTCGGTCAGCCCCGGAATGTAGTTCAGGGAACCGGCAAAGGCCAAGGCCGGTATGTAACCAAGAGCAATCCAGCGCAGCAGGGTCATGTGGTGTTCCTTAGACCTTCGAGAGATAATTGTCCCACAATCCATTGCGGAAGGTGAGGGACGGATCGATTAGCCGTTTCTTGGCGACAAACTCAGCATGGCGCGTATATCCGCGTTTGAATTGGTCAAGGCTCGCATGCGGGCGGTAGGGCAGATAGTAGGTGCCGCCAATGGCCAGCACCCGCTCGATCAACGCACTGGTCATGCGGGCCATATCGGCCTCGCCGCGTCCAGATTTTTCCTGACTGAACAACATGACGGCAGCAATGCGCGGCTCAGTCGCATAGGCAAGAACACTGTCTTTGTCGGTATCGACAAAGCGCAGCGTGATGTTCAGCAATTCCTGAAACGAGGAGGGAATGACCTCCTGACAGGCTTTCACGAATTCGGCGAAGCGCGAAGGCGAGACGAAATATTCATGAAGTATGTCTGTCCGACCGGGATCTTTGTCATCCAGAGTGATGACCGGTTCGTTCATCAGACTGTTACGGGTCGTCGCGCCTGAGTTCACCGTCGGATTGATGCTGGTTTCGATGCCCCAACGCAGATCCTTCCAGCGGTCTGAATTCAGCTGCTGCCGGAAAATGTCGCGCGAAACCTTGGAGATGAAGCCCGAGCCGCTGGCTTCCGGCAGAGCGGTCTGATCGGCAGTGGGTTTGTAACTAATCATCAGCGCTTCATCGAAAAAGCCGTCAATGGCGATGGTCATGCGGCCGTAGGCCATTTGCACATCGGGGTTCTCGCGGATTTTCTTCAAGAAGGCTTCGCCGAAGTCAGCACCCGGCATAGTCTCAAATGTCGGTTCCAACCGGCTGTTCGGCACCATATCGACTTCAAGCTCGGTGATGATGCCGAACATGCCATAGCCGCCCATGGCAAATGAAAACAGGTCGGCATTCTCACTGCGCGAACAGGTGCCGTGTTCGCCGCCCGCTAACAGCATTTTCATGGATTTGACTGTCGTTCCGCCGCCCGAGAAGGAGACAGGCCAACCATGTGCATTGACGCTGTAAGTCGAGGCGACGCCGAAATCATTATTGGATTGCATGACAGCGGGCGAGAATCCGATCTTATTCAATTCACGGATGACTGTTGACCAGCGCGTGCCGGCGGCGCAGCGATAGGTTTTGGCCGCGACATCCGGTTCGATCCAGTCCTGATCCATGGTGATGGCAAGGCCATCTGCTGCAAGGCTTTGACCGCCCATGGAATGACGGGCGGTATGGGCGACCACCGGACGGCCGAGCGATTGAGCGTCTTTAATTTCTTTGCGAATGGACGCGAGCAAAGCGTCATCCGGTCTGTCTTTTAGGACCAGATGCTTGGCAACACGCGTTGGCGAAAGTTCTCCGGCATCGTTCAGAAGCTGGGCATCGCCCGCGCTGTCTTTGGGAAGAGTAGGGAAGGGTAAGCCGTTGGGGATAGGCGTTGTGTAAAGGTAGCGCGTGCCAAGCGCACCGAGCCCTGCTCCCGCGCCAACAAGCAAGCCGCGTCGTGTGATTTTCCCCATAGCATGTCCCCCGAATCGACATCCACGATGCTGAGCATAGCTTAACCAACAACTAAAGACTGCGTGGTAAGCGTCGTTAGAGGGTGGGGAGACGTTCTCTTATGCGAAAATTTGTGTCTTTTTCCGTCAAGCTGCTCTCGGGCCTTTTGTTGCTGATTGTGCTGGCGCTTGGGGGCCTCAGACTGGCAGCGCATTTTCGTGAAAAGGATGAAGCCAGCGCTTCGGCACCGCCCAATGGTCAATTCGTCGAAAGCTCGTTTGGCCGCCTGCACGTGTCGCTCTGGGGTGATCCTGATGG
>JANOYJ010000085.1:0-2832 GCA_031428815.1 Phyllobacterium sp. | reverse complement strand
CAAGAACCAAAAAAATCCAATGTTTCAATCGCATGCATCACTCTCCGTCGTTGCCCGATTCGATCTATCGAACCAACAGCAAGCATGATTGCGGATAGCGACGGAAAAAGGAAGCATGCCATAGAAGTCAAAGAAAAAGGGGCCGCAAAGCCCCTTTCAAAATCTTCCACTAGAACAGATCTATGCTGCTTCAGCGGCTTTCACTTCAGCTTCAACACGGGCGCGGTCATTGGCACCCTTGGCTGATGTGTCGCGATCAACGAATTCGATGACGGCGAGCGCTGCATTATCACCGCGGCGGAAGCCCGCCTTCATGATGCGCAGGTAACCGCCGTGACGGTCAGCATAACGCGGTGCCAAAGTTGCGAACAACTTTGCGACGTGCTGTGAGTCGCGGATTGCCGAAATCGCCTGACGACGGGCATGCAGGTCACCGCGCTTGGCGAGTGTGACGAGCTTTTCCATGATCGGGCGGATTTCCTTGGCTTTTTGCAAGGTCGTAACAATTTGCTCATGTTCGATCAGCGACGCCGCCATGTTCGAGAACATGGCTTTGCGATGGGCTGCGGTTCGATTGAGCTTGCGGCCTGCACTGGCGTGACGCATGAGCTTATTCCTTTACTTCTTTGACTGGAAACGACTTTTCGTCTCAGTATTGATCTTCATAACGCTTGGCGAGGTCTTCGATATTTTCAGGCGGCCATTCGGCTACTTCCATGCCGAGATGCAGACCCATTGAAGCCAGCACTTCCTTGATTTCGTTCAAGGACTTGCGACCAAAATTTGGTGTGCGCAGCATTTCGCCTTCTGACTTCTGAATAAGATCGCCAATATAGACGATATTGTCGTTCTTCAGGCAGTTGGCAGAGCGGACGGACAATTCCAACTCGTCGACCTTCTTGAGAAGGGCTGGATTGAACGCCAGTTCCTGAACTTGTTCGGCAGCATTTTCTTTTTGCGGTTCGTCGAAATTGACGAATATCGCCAACTGATCCTGCAATATCCGGGCAGCATACGCGACCGAATCTTCACCGGAAATCGAACCATTGGTTTCAATCGTCATGGTCAGCTTGTCGTAGTCAAGATACTGGCCCTCGCGGGTGTTCTCAACCTTGTAGGAAACCTTCTTGACAGGCGAATACAAGCTATCGACCGGGATAAGGCCGATCGGCGCATCTTCCGAGCGATTACGGTCTGCGGCAACATAACCCTTGCCGGTGTTGACAGTGAATTCCATCCGGATTTCAGCAGCATCATCCAGCGTGCAGATAACGTGCTCTGGATTGAGAACTTCAACGTCGCCGACAGTCTGAATGTCGCCAGCGGTCACAACGCCTGGACCGGCCTTGCGCACAACCATGCGCTTTGGACCATCGCCTTCCATCCGGATCGCGACTTCCTTGACGTTGAGAATAATGTCCGTGACATCTTCGCGAACGCCAGGGATCGACGAGAATTCATGCAAAACACCGTCGATCTGAACAGCAGTGATGGCTGCGCCTCGCAGTGACGACAACAAGACGCGACGCAGCGCGTTGCCGAGCGTCAAGCCGAAGCCGCGCTCCAGCGGCTCTGCAATCAAGGTCGCCTTAGTGCGCGAGCTACCGGCTTGAAATTCGACTTTGTTTGGCTTGATAAGATCTTGCCAGTTTTTCTGAATCATGTGCTTTTCTTTCCATCTATCGCCACCATTCAATCGTGACGCTTTGGGGAATGTTTTAGGAGGCCGCGCGGACGCAGCCTAATCGGATGAGGTTAAACGCGGCGCTTCTTGCGAGGACGGCAACCATTGTGCGGAATTGGAGTGACATCACGGATCGAGGTGATGGTGAAACCGGCCGCCTGCAAAGCGCGAAGCGCCGATTCACGGCCTGAACCCGGACCCGTTACTTCAACTTCGACCTGACGCATGCCATGCTCGGCAGCCTTCTTGGCGCAATCTTCGGCGGCAAGCTGGGCTGCAAACGGCGTCGACTTACGCGAGCCTTTGAAGCCCTGAGCACCGGCAGACGACCAGGCAATGGTATTGCCCTGTGCGTCGGTGATGGTCACCAATGTGTTATTAAAGGTCGAATTGACGTGGGCAATGCCCGTCGAAATGTTTTTGCGCTCGCGCTTACGAACGCGTGTGGCTTCCTTGGCCATAAATAGTCCTTCCGTTGATCTCAAACGCCGCCGTAATTCCAGCGGCTACACCTGCTCCATTGACGTGCGGAACAAACACGAAAAGAGCGCGAGTAAACGCGCCCCATAAAATCAAATTACTTTTTCTTACCGGCAATCGCCTTGGCGGGACCCTTACGGGTGCGGGCATTGGTATGCGTGCGCTGACCGCGGGTCGGAAGACCACGACGATGACGCAGACCGCGATAGCAACCAAGGTCTTGCAGACGCTTGATGTTCATCGACGTCTCGCGGCGCAGGTCGCCCTCAACCTGATAGTCCTGGTCAATCGCTTCGCGGATCTGCAGAACTTCCGCATCCGAGAGTTCATTTACACGACGTGATTCAGGAATACCGACCTTGGTCGTGATGTCGCGCGCGAATTTCTTGCCGATCCCATGGATATAGGTCAGGGCAATGACGACGCGCTTATTCGTCGGAATGTTAACACCGGCAATACGTGCCATTTACTTCTCCATATGGGCCGGATCGACGTCCGGCGCTTGGTTATCCCGCGTCCGGTGGAGGCCGGCCCTTGCGGGTGTGTTTTGGGCGCAAGCGAACTTGCGTCGTTCAACACGTTGAAAGACGTGCCGCTATAAGACGGCGCGTCCGGTTCGTCAACTCATTGAATGAAACTAATTGTCTAATCAGACAGCCTTCAGAATA
>JANOYJ010000084.1:0-4102 GCA_031428815.1 Phyllobacterium sp. | reverse complement strand
TTCAAAGGCGGCTCCTATGCGCCGGAGGAAGTCGAAGGCTCAGGCGATGTGAAATATCATCTTGGCGCCTCGTCCGACCGTGAGTTCGATGGCAACAAGGTGCATTTGTCACTAACCGCCAACCCGTCGCATCTGGAAATTGTCAACCCGGTGGTGATGGGCAAGGCCCGCGCCAAGCAGGACCAGATGGCAACTGTATTCGATGGCGACGTCATCCCCTTAGGCGAACGTGTCAAAGTTATGCCGCTGCTCTTGCATGGCGATGCGGCCTTTGCGGGTCAGGGCGTTGTGGCGGAGATTCTCGGCCTGTCGGGCCTGCGCGGTCACCGCGTTGGCGGCACCGTGCATTTCATCATCAACAATCAAATAGGCTTCACCACCAATCCGCGTTTCTCGCGCTCTTCGCCCTATCCGTCGGATGTCGCCAAGATGATCGAAGCGCCGATTTTCCATTGCAATGGCGATGATCCGGAAGCCGTGGTGTTTGCCACCAAGATCGCGGTCGAATACCGGATGAAGTTCCACAAGCCGGTCGTCATCGATATGTTTTGCTACCGCCGCTTCGGCCACAATGAAGGTGATGAGCCGGCATTTACGCAGCCGATTATGTACAAAAATATCCGCGCCCATGAGACCACAGTGCAGATTTATGGGCGCAAGCTGATTGGCGAAGGCGTCATCAGTGAGGGCGAATTTGAGCAGATGAAAGCCGATTGGCGCGCCAATCTGGAGATCGAATATGAGGCCGGTCAGGCCTATAAGCCGAACAAGGCTGACTGGCTGGATGGCGTCTGGTCGGGTCTTCGCTCTGCCGATGCCGTCGATGACCCGCGCCGCGGGAAAACGGCGGTGCCGGTCAAGCAGCTCAAGGAAATCGGCAAGGTTTTGACGACCCTGCCGGAAGGCTTTACCGCGCATAAGACCATTATCCGCCTTCTCGAAAGCCGCGCTAAGATGATCGAGAGCGGCGAAGGCATTGACTGGTCAATGGCCGAAGCTTTGGCCTTTGGTTCGCTCTGTCTCGATGGCCATAAAATCCGCCTTTCCGGACAGGACTGCGAACGCGGCACCTTCTCGCAGCGCCACTCGGTTTTGTACGATCAAGAAACCGAAGACCGTTTCATCCCGCTTGCCAATCTTTCGTCTAGCCAAGCCCGGTTTGAAGTTATCAACTCTATGCTGTCGGAAGAGGCCGTGCTTGGTTTCGAGTACGGTTATTCGCTGGCCCGCCCGAATGCACTGACGCTCTGGGAGGCGCAGTTTGGTGACTTTGCCAATGGTGCGCAGGTTCTGTTCGATCAGTTCATCTCATCAGGAGAGCGCAAATGGCTGCGTATGTCGGGTCTGGTTTGCCTGTTGCCGCACGGCTATGAAGGCCAAGGGCCTGAGCATTCATCGGCGCGTCTCGAGCGCTTCCTTCAGATGTGCGCGGAAGACAATATGCAGGTGGCGAACGTCACCACACCGGCGAATTATTTCCACATTCTGCGCCGCCAAATGCGCCGCGATTTCCGCAAGCCACTGATCCTGATGACACCGAAGTCGCTCTTGCGCCATAAACGGGCGGTCTCGACCTTACCGGAGCTTTCGGCAGAATCGTCGTTCCATCGCCTGCTCTGGGATGACGCCGAGTATATGAAGGACCAGACGGTCAAGCTCGCCAAGGATTCCAAAATCCGCCGCGTCGTCATGTGCTCAGGCAAGGTCTACTACGATCTCTATGAGGAGCGCGAAAAGCGCGGCATCAACGATGTCTATCTGTTACGTCTTGAGCAACTGTACCCGTTCCCGGCCAAGGCTTTGATTACCGAACTGTCGCGTTTCAGAAATGCGGAAATGGTTTGGTGTCAGGAAGAGCCGAAGAATATGGGCCCATGGTCGTTTGTTGATCCTTATCTCGAATGGGTGCTCGCCCATATTGATGCCAAGCATCAGCGCGTCCGCTATACCGGTCGTCCGGCCTCGGCTTCGACGGCGACCGGCCTCATGTCAAAACATCTCGCCCAACTCAATGCGTTTCTTGAAGACGCGCTCGGCAATTAAGAAAGCGATCGGGAACCCACATGGCAAACGAAATCCGCGTACCCACACTCGGCGAATCCGTCTCCGAGGCCACTGTCGGCAAGTGGCATAAAAAGGCTGGCGACGTTGTGAAGGCAGACGAAATTCTGCTCGAACTGGAAACTGACAAAGTCTCCATTGAAGTGCCCTCACCCGCATCCGGCACTTTGTCGGAGATCACGGTCAAAGAAGGCGATACGGTATCACCCGGCGGCCTGCTCGGCATGATTTCCGCTGGTGGTACTGCGGCTGCGCCTGCTGCTAAAGCCGCTGAACCCGCAAAAGTTGCCGCACCTGCGGCGGCCGCCATGCCCGCGGCCCCTGCTGCTGCCAAGATGATGGCAGACAGCGGCGTCAGCGTTGAAACCGGCTCCGGCAAGCGCGGGCAAGTGTTGAAGACCGATGTGATTGACGCGATTGCCAAGGGTGTTTCGGCACCGGTCGCCGCACCAACCGCCCCACCAGCACCTGCCGCCCCTCGCGTGGCATCCGCCGCAACGGACGCGGCCCGCGAAGAGCGTGTGCGCATGTCAAAACTGCGCCAGACCATCGCGCGCCGCCTGAAAGAAGCACAGACCAACGCCGCCATGCTGACCACGTTCAACGAAGTAGACATGTCAGCAGTGATGGACTTGCGCAACCGCTACAAGGATCTGTTTGAAAAGAAGCATGGCGTGAAACTCGGCTTCATGGGATTCTTCACGAAAGCTGTCACTTACGCCCTACGCGAAATTCCGGCGGTCAATGCCGAGATTGATGGCACCGACATTATCTACAAAAACTTCGCCCATGTTGGCGTCGCCGTTGGCACGGAAAAGGGTCTGGTTGTTCCCGTCGTGCGCGATGCGGACAAGATGACGATTGCCGAAATCGAAAAGGACATCGGCCGTCTCGGCAAAATGGCGCGTGATGGCCAATTGCAATTGTCCGACATGCAAGGCGGCACCTTTACGATTTCCAATGGCGGCGTTTATGGTTCGTTGATGTCAACGCCCATCCTCAATGCCCCGCAATCCGGCATTCTCGGCATGCACAAAATTCAAGAACGTCCGGTCGTTGTCGGCGGGCAGATTGTTATCCGCCCGATGATGTATCTCGCGCTCAGCTATGACCACCGGATTGTTGACGGAAAGGAAGCCGTGACGTTTCTGGTGCGGGTGAAGGAATCGCTGGAAGATCCAGAGCGGTTGGTGCTTGACCTCTAGCAGGAGCGCTTGTTCATGACCCACTACTGGACAGAATTCGCCGGTCTCATGGCGGTGTTCTCGGTGATGATCGTGGCACCCGGCGCGGATTTTGCGCTGGTCATCCGCCAAGCCATTGTGCATGGCCGCCGCGCCGCGATGATTACGAGTATCGGCATTGGTTGCTCGCTGCTGTTTCACATCAGCTATACGATCTTGGGCATCGGGATCGTCGTGTCACAATCACTTCTGCTGTTCTCCCTGCTCAAATGGGCGGGTGCGGCCTATTTGATCTATCTCGGCATCAAAGCAATCCGCGCCCCGGCGATGACGATGAGCGTTCAGGACGAAAGCAAAGAATCTGCCGATCTGCCCGCATGGAAATTATTCGGCATGGGCTTTGTGACCAACGCGCTCAATCCGAAAGCCGTCCTCTTCTTCCTGTCGCTGTTCTCGCTCTTAATCAGCCCGCAGACGCCCGCAGCCATTCAAGCGCTCTATGGGCTCGGCATGGCAAGCGCGCTTATTCTCTGGTTTCTCGGCGTGTCCATGGTTTTCACCTCGCGCCCGGTACGGGAAAAATTCCTCGGCATGGGCCGTTGGTTCAATCGCGTGACCGGAGCCATGTTTATCGGCCTCGGCCTTCGTCTTGCATTCCAACAGGCGACATAGGTCGATGCGGATTGTCCTTACATTGCTCTGTTCCTGCGCCCTTGGTGGTCAAGCCCTTGCCGCCTGCCCGCAAGAACTAGCGACTTATGAGGACTCGGCCGGTCAGGCGCTGACATTCGCCCCGCCGCCGCCCGAAGGCCAGGCCGCGGAACATGCCTTCAAGCTCCACATCAACGGACAAGACC
>JANOYJ010000083.1:0-4059 GCA_031428815.1 Phyllobacterium sp. | reverse complement strand
ACTGTTTGCAAATGCATTGACCGGCTCAATTGCAAAAGTTGTTTTGTCCGAGTTGAAGCTAAAATTGATGCCATCAAGGCGGCTAAAGACGGTTCCATTTACATCGATTACCTCAATGGATGTGATCGGGCTCCCGGCCGCGACAAACGTGCCGTTAACATCGTTAGACGTCATTTTTGATATGAAATTGAAATCGCCGTACACGCGGTAAAACAATTGCGGAAAGCCGGGAACGGCCGACATTTGCATCGTAATATAGTCCTTTTCAACAAACTGGCCATTGAAGCCGCGTGAAACCATCTCGATAATTGTCAGAGATGTCCAATCGCCCATGCTGAGCTCAGAGAAAAAGGTGCTTCCATCTGGATTACGGTTAACAATCGTGAAACTCGCCATGTGATCGATTCCCTGGTACCGGGCAAATGCGCCGCTCATGGTAAGGGAGCATCGGAAAACCAGGGACGCATCCTCCATTTGGAGTATGCGGGCCTAAAATTGAATTATTGGAACGTCACGGCGCGCGACCGCTTCTCCCACCCATTCCTTGCCCTATCTCCTCAAAAAGGCCATTGTTAACCTCTGGTTTGCATAAGTGATTTGATTTTGAAAAATTCGGGCAAGGGCTTGTTTGATGCGGCGTGACTATTTTGGTGTTTTGGTGGCGGCTGGCTTAATGGCAAACCCGCTTTTGACGCTTGCGGCAACCGGCGCGGAGCCCGACAAGCAAATCATGGCGTCCTCGCTCTCCGGTGCGGTGCTTTCCGCACAAGTGGCCCAAGGCGACAATGATTTTGACGGCGCAATCGCGTTTTATCAGCAGGCCTTGGGTTTTGAACCCGGCAATACAGGTTTTGAGCAAAGCCTGATGATTGCTCTTTTGACAAAAGGTGAATTCGACCGTGCGCTACCCTATGCCGAACGTCTGAAGGCCGTACCGGAAATCGAACGCTATTCGCGGGTGGCGCTCGCGGTCAACGCGATCAATAAGGACGATTTCATTCAGGCGGAAGCCCTTCTGAAGCTTTCGCTGCAAAGTGATCTGGACCGCCTGATTTCAGGCCTGATGACCGCTTGGGTCAAAGAGGGCACGAAAGACACGGATGGTGCGCTGAAAATCATCAAGGAACTGCAAGGCCCTGATTGGTATGACCTATTCAAACGCATTCACAAGGCGCTAGTCCTTGATGCGGCAGGCAGAAAAGACGAGGCGCAAACGGCCTATCAGGATGCGTTGGACAGCCCTGATGCCAGCGCCGCACCTGAAGCATGGTTGCGCCTGATCGAAGCCTATGCGGGTTTTGAGATGCGCAATGGCAAGAAGGATTTGGCACTCGGCGTGCTCGATCGCGGAGACGATTTTGCCCCTGAACGGCCATCGCTGAAAGCGCTTCGCGCGGAAATCAGTAAGGACGCGTCCCTGCCGCTCATGGTATCCAATGCCAAGGAAGGTACCGCCGAGGTGCTGTTCGGCGTTGGCACCGCCATTCGCCGGGAAGGCTCGGAGGCGTTTTCCAAACTCTATCTGCAACTGGCTTTAGCCGCACGTCCCGATGAGGACGTGACGTTGATTCAGCTGGCGGGACTTGCCGAAGACATGAATCAGGCTGACCATGCCATTGATCTTTATAAGCTCGTACCCCCGGACTCGCCCTTCAAACGCGCCGCCGAGTTGCAGATGGGCCTAAGTCTCGCAGATCTAGATAGACAGGAAGAGGCGGTCAAGCATTTGAGCGCGTTGCTGGACGCCGATCCCACCGATGCCCGTGCCTATCTGGCACTGGGTGGTGTTTATGGCGCGAAGAAAAATTACAAGGCGGCCGCTGAAGTCTATGACCGCGCCGAAAAGGCCATTGTCGCGCCGCTTCGCAGCCATTGGAATCTGTTCTACCAACGCGGTATCGCCTACGAACAACTCGACATCTGGCCCAGGGCCGAGGCAAGTTTCCGCAAGGCATTACAACTTTATCCGGATCAGCCGCAGGTTTTGAACTATCTCGGCTATTCTTACGTTGATCAAAATAAAAACCTCGATGAAGCCGTCGATATGATCCGCAAGGCGGTCGAAATCAGACCGGATGACGGTTACATCGTTGATTCTCTCGGCTGGGCCTATTACCGGCTCGGCAGGTTTGATGATGCGGTGACTGAACTTGAGCGCGCAATCAAATTGCGCCCCGAAGACGCGACCATCAACGACCATCTCGGCGATGCCTACTGGCGCGTCGGGCGCAAATTGGAAGCGCGCTTCCAATGGCAGCATGCCTTGGATGGCAAGCCGGAAGAACCGGACCTCAGCAAAATCACGTTGAAGCTGAAGTCACCGGAGCCATTGGTGGCAGAGGCGCTGGCTGACAAGAAGGGGTGAGAGTATCCCCGCGCCCGCTGAATGTATCGACATTGTTGACACGCGGTGACATTTCCTATACTGTGTAGCCTTGACGAGAGGCTGGGTAAGAATGCGCGTGATGTTGAAAAAATGGGGAAACAGTGCCTCGGTGCGGATCCCCGCTGCCATGATGGAGTCTGCAAAGCTCAAACTTGATATGGTCGTGGACGTTCGCGAAGAGCGCGGGCAGATTATTATTACGCCCCTGAAGGACGTCGAGTTCGATTTGGACACGTTGTTGGGGGGCGTCACTGCGGAAAATCTTCATTCCGAAGTCAGTTTTGGCATGCCTGTCGGCAATGAGTCCTTCTAGTGGCGGACTATGTGCCTGCGGAAGGTGACGTCGTTTGGTTGCAATTCAGCCAGCAAGCTGGCCACGAACAAGCCGGTCATCGTCCTGCCGTCGTTCTCAGTCCCGCCGGTTACAATGACAAGACCAGTTTGATGTTGTGTTGCCCGATGACAACGCAGACAAAAGGTTATCCATTCGAGGTCTTGATTGAGAACGGCAGCGTAGTTTTAGCGGATCAGGTCAAGAGTGTTGATTGGCGGGCGCGGAAGGCCAAGCATAAGGGCATAATTTCTCCTTCTGAATTGTCAGAAATTCGTAGCAAGGCGGCAGCATTGATCGGCAAAAGATAGTGGCAAGTGCCTCAATGCTTGACCCGTCTCCCCCGCAACAATAGAACCCGCCGGACTGCACACACAATCCGGTGACCCCTTTGACCGACATCGCGCCCCATATGCATCCATCCCGTTCGTTCCAAGGTCTGATCCTGACCCTGCACCGCTATTGGGCCGATCATGGCTGCGTGATCTTGCAGCCCTATGACATGGAGGTTGGGGCAGGGACGTTTCATCCGGCAACCACTTTGCGGGCGCTCGGGCCAAAGCCGTGGAAGGCCGCCTATGTGCAGCCCTCGCGCCGTCCGAAAGACGGGCGCTATGGCGAGAACCCGAACCGTTTGCAGCATTATTACCAATATCAGGTGATCCTGAAGCCAAACCCGTCGAACTTGCAGGAACTTTATTTGGGCTCACTCGCGGCCATCGGCATTGACCCGTTGCTGCATGACATCCGCTTCGTTGAGGATGATTGGGAAAGCCCGACGCTTGGCGCTTGGGGCCTCGGTTGGGAATGCTGGTGCGACGGGATGGAAGTCTCGCAGTTCACTTATTTCCAACAGGTCTGCGGCATCGAATGTTCGCCCGTCGCGGGCGAATTGACCTACGGGTTGGAGCGCCTCGCCATGTATGTACAGGGCGTCGACAATGTCTATGACCTCAATTTCAACGGCCGCTCGGGTGACGACAAGATCACGTATGGCGATGTCTTCTTGCAGGCAGAGCAGGAATATTCGCGCCATAATTTCGAATTCGCCAATACCGAAACGCTGCTTCGGCATTTCGTTGATGCCGAAAACGAATGCAAAGCGCTTTTGGAGGCGGGCGCACCCGCAGCGGATGCAAACGATCCACGTCACAAAATGGTGCTCCCCGCCTATGACCAATGCATCAAGGCGAGCCATGCGTTCAATCTGCTCGACGCGCGCGGCGTGATCTCCGTGACCGAGCGTCAGAGTTACATCTTCCGGGTGCGTGATCTCGCCAAAGCCTGCGGCGAGGCGTTTTTGAAGACCGAGGCGGGCGGGGCGGCACGTCAAAGCTAGAGG
>JANOYJ010000082.1:0-2312 GCA_031428815.1 Phyllobacterium sp. | reverse complement strand
CACGATGGAAAATTCAGCGGCGATCGAGGCGATAGTGAACAAAAGCGCCGGTATCAACAGAGAGGAACCGGGTGCTGCATACCAAAGGAGGCAAAGACAGGCGATCTTGATGGTCGCAAAAAAGGCAATCCACGGTTTGCGCGGTCCTGTCTGATCGGCAATTGATCCCAGCACCGGCGATAAAATAGCGATAATCAAACCCGCCGCCGCAGCGGAATAGCTCCAGACCGCTTGCCCGTGGACCGGATCAGTTGCAAGTCTTGAGACAAAATACGGGCCGAAAATAAACGTCGTTACAATCGTGAAAAACGGCTGGGCCGCCCAGTCGAACATCATCCAGCCGTAAACGCCGCGCTTTGGTACACCCGGTTTGCCGAAGTCGCTCATATTTCCCCCGTTCACCAGATTGGTGATTCTTTCGCGTCATCATGTCATTGCCCGATGGAAGCGCAAGCGGCGCTTACAATTCAACCATATGGTCGTCGAGTTCGTTGGTATCCGTGTAGGACTTCGGAAAATGCTTTTTCAACAGCGAACCGGATTGTTCAATCGCCAACAGGTAGCCTTCCGCCAGCCTGCCGCGCTTGGCATGATCGATAAGCGAGGCGACAATGCCATCCCATTCCTCTTGGCGGACCCTCAGATCAATCGCCTCATCAGCGACCACTTCGGCATAACGCTCAGCCAAGGACACAAATATCAAGACACCCGTGCGCCGCTTGGTGGCGTGGATGTTTCTCGATAGAAACTGGCTTTGCGCTTTTTGATGCGCCCGTTGATATTGGGTTCGTCTCGAGACGAAAAGTAGTCGCGCGTTCGGCAGGAACCAAAGCACAGTCAACGCACAGAAATAAGCGACAGCCATGGCGAGCGCAAAATCTTGAGCGCTCACCTGATACCAAAGATATTCCAAGGCGAGCGCCGTCATACAGGCGGCAATGATCGTCGCGAAGGAAATCGCAAAACCCGCGGCAGAAAAATAATCGTCCGATCGACGCGCCAACACCGCGTAAATCTCACCATCCGTATGCGTTTCCGCAGCACGAATAGCCTCGGCGATTGCCTCGTGTTCTGAAGATGTCATGACACTCATCGCTACCAACTCCCCGATGAACCGCCGCCGCCGGACGAGCCGCCGCCACCGGAAAACCCGCCACCGCCACCGCCGGATGACGACGACGACCAGCCACCGCCGCTGGAGGAACTGCCACCCTTGCCGGGCGTCGTATCAACCGTAATGCCAAGCCATTTGTATTTATGCGGCGCTATCTTTTGGCCGAAGAGCCGCACGAGTATCGGAATAAAAATCGCGCCGACAAAGATGCAGACGAACATTGTTATGAAGATCATTGCGAACCAGTCGATCTCCGGCCCGATATCGACAATGTTTCGTTTGGCCCTCGCCTCCACTTCGCCGGCATCCCCCGACAGAACCGACACAATATCCCGGGTGCCGGCCATGATGCCACCGCCAAAGTCACCGCTGCGGAATTGCGGCACAATGGTCTGGTTGATAATAACGCTCGAAAGCGCATCGGTCATCGTGCCTTCAAGTCCGTAGCCGACTTCGATGCGCAATTTGCGATCATCGCGGGCAACCAAGAGAAGAACGCCATTATCCTCTTGTTTTTGCCCCAACGCCCAAGTGCGGAAAACCTTATTGGCAAAATCCTCGAGCGCTTCGCCTTCCAGCGCCGGGATGGTGAGAATGACCACTTGATCGGAGGATTTTGTCTCGAATGCGGCCAGTTCCTGCTTCAACGTCGCTTCTTGGCTCGCATCCAACAGGTCCGCGAGATCGACAATCCGGTCGGTCAGCGCTGGTATTTCCAGCGCTTGCGCGGGTCCGCCAGTCAACGTGCCGAACAGCAATAGACACGCAAAAACAGCGCCTGCCCATGACCTTAAGCGATCCTTGGCGATTGCGCTCTTCATCGTGAGTTATCCGCTTCCGGAAGCCTAAAACTTAACCTCTGGCACAACCATTTTGTCCTGCTCGACGGTGAAGGTCTCGTACGGCTTGTTGCCGGTCCACCAGAGCCAAGCCCAGATCGAGCTCGGAAGGGTTTTCAGCGAGGTGTTATAGACACGCACCGATTCGATATAATCGCGGCGGGCAACGGCGATGCGGTTTTCGGTGCCTTCAATTTGCGACTGCAAAGCAAGGAAGTTCTGATTGGATTTCAAATCCGGATAGGCTTCCGCAATCGCCAGCAAGCGGCCAAGCGAGCCGGTAATGGCCGATTGGTTTTCCTGAAATGTCTTGAACGCTTCGGGATTTGTGAGAATGTCGGCAGGAACTTGCACCTGCG
>JANOYJ010000081.1:0-2054 GCA_031428815.1 Phyllobacterium sp. | reverse complement strand
GAATTATCGGCGTCGAGTTCTTCGTGTTGGAAAGCGGCGCGCTGCTGGTCAACGAAATCGCCCCGCGCGTGCATAATTCCGGCCATTGGACGGAAGCCGCCTGTGTTATTTCGCAGTTCGAACAACATATCCGCGCCATTTCCGGCCTACCGCTCGGCAATCCGGCCCGGCACTCCGATTGTGTGATGGAAAATCTCATCGGCTTTGATGTCGAGAAAGTTCAGTCCTTGGCGCAAGAGAGCAATGTTTACGTCCATCTCTATGGAAAGGCCGAGCCGAGGGCAGGACGCAAGATGGGGCATTTCACGCGATTATCTTCCAAATCTTGACATTCGAACATTTTTGTTCGATAACACTTTTGAGTGGAGCGCCGGTTGAAACGCGAACAGCTGATCCGAGAGCTTCAAAAGGATGCAAAACTTGCTGGCTTCGACTTTTTGGTCGATTGGGCAAGAGGCAAGGGCGGGCATTGTGTAGTTCGATGCAATGGTGCGTTCTCGGTCATAAAGTCCGGCGAGATTTCGCCATTGATGGCCAAGATTATTCGTAAGCAATTGGGATTTTGAGGCTGTTATGAATTTTATAGCCAAATTTGAACCTGATGACGACGGATTTATCGTCACGGTTCCGGCGATTCCAGAATTCGTAACTGGCGGTGCGACATTTGATGAGGCCTTCACGAATGCCACGGATGCCTTGGAGGTTGCGCTGCTGACCTATGCCAAGGAAGGTATCGCGCTGCCAAAGGAGACGTCGTCATTTCTATCCGACACGAGCCGGATGTTGCATGTTTCAGCGGCGGTCGTTGCGAAATTGGAATTCATGGCGGCATTTCAAAAATCAGGCTTGACGCGCGTGGCCTTAGCCGAGCGACTTGGTAAAGCAGAGACAGAAGTTCGCCGCATGTTGAACCCTTACCACGGAACAAAGCTCGCCGCGCTCGAACATGCAATGCGGGTATTGGGCAAAAGATTCGTCCTACAGGTCGAGGATGCGGCCTGATTTCAAATTTCAGTGCCGCATTTCAATCAGACCGACTCCGCTGTTGACATCTCGCGTGGCTTTCGTTTATTGCACCGGCATCATTTGGCGCGCCCGTTTAGGCGCGTTTTTCATGGCCTTTGGCCAAAATATAGAACGGTTACGACAATGAAGGTCAAGAATTCGCTTAAGGCGCTCAAGGGTCGCCATCGTGACAATCAGCTGGTGCGCCGCAAGGGCCGCGTCTACATCATCAACAAGACCGCACCGCGCTTCAAAGCCCGCCAAGGTTAGTAATCTACGATGATGAAAGGCGGCTTCGCCGTCTTCACAACAAATTGCAATTGACGTAGCGCGCATGAGGTCTAGTTTCCCCTCATGCGTTTTATTTTCTTAATTATCTCGACTTTGATTCTGCTGCCGGCATTCTCCGGAATCGCGGCTGATAGTCTAAGTCCGTCGGTCGCCAAGCCCTCACCCGTTCTGACCAAGGCGCAAAAGCTGGATGGGCTGTTTCTGGATTTGAAGAAGGCTAAAAGCCAGGCCGTCGCCGAAGGTGTTGCACGACGCATTTGGGAAGAGTGGTTCGATTCCAGTAGCGCGTCGGTTGATGTCTTAATGCAATGGGCCAATGAGGCCATGCAAAAGCAAAATTACCCGGTCGCGTTGGATTTTCTTGATCAGGTCGTTGTCTTGCAGCCCAAGTATGCCGAAGGTTGGAACCGGCGCGCCACGTTGCACTTCGTCATGAACCACTATTCAAAATCCATGGCCGATATTGAGAAGACGCTGCAACTTGAGCCTAGGCATTTTGGTGCGCTATCGGGCATGGGGCAGATTTTTCTCGCGCTGGATAAAAAAGAGCTTGCGCTGAAGGCCTATGAACGCGCTCTGGATATTTATCCCATGATGCGCGACGTACAGAAACAAGTCGGCGAGATCGCGGATGAACTTGCCGGGAGCAGAATCTGAAAATCCTCATCGCCCTGATCGCTCTCATTCTCGCACTGCTTTTCATTCTTTTCGTGGTGACCCGTATCGGGGCCTACCGGATAGGGCGTGATAATCCGGCA
>JANOYJ010000080.1:0-1924 GCA_031428815.1 Phyllobacterium sp. | reverse complement strand
GTTCCTGAAACGCGGCCCGGATAGTCGCGCTCTTGGTGCATGCGGATGGTGCCGTAAATACCATTGTCGACCACGATCACGATGATCGGCAAATCGTATTGCATGGCCGTCGCAAATTCTTGGCCGTTCATCTGGAAACAGCCGTCACCGGCGAAGGCGATAACGGTGCTGTCCGGATGCAAGAGCTTTGCCGCAACCGCCGCAGGAACGCCGTAACCCATGGAGCCGGAGGTCGGGGCGGCTTGCGTGGCGAATTTGCGGAAGCGGTGAAAGCGATGCACCCAGGTGGCGTAATTGCCGGCACCATTGCAGAAAATCGTATCATCAGCGACCTCGGCTTCGAGGAAATTCATGATCGGGCCCATGGCGACTGGGCCGGGACCGGCGAGTGGCGGCGTAGACCATTTCAAATAATCGGCATGGGCTTGTGCCGTATCATCCGCACGATTTGCCGCACTGCTTGGTGCAGGCAAAACCGCAATCGCATCAGCAAAATCAGCGGGCGCTGCATTTATCGCCAAAGCCGGGCGGTAAACCCGACCGAGTTCCGAGGCGTCGGGATGGACATGCACGAGTTGCTGGTCGGGGTAGGGGCTTTTGAGCAAGGTATAGTCGGAAGAGGGCATTTCGCTCATGCGCCCGCCAATGAGCAGCACCAGATCCGCATCCTTAATCCGCGTTGCAAGCGCCGGATTGATGCCGATGCCGACGTCACCGGCATAGCAAGGGTGCAGATGGTCAAACAGCATTTGGCGACGGAACGAGCAGCCGACGGGGAGATGAAATCGTTCGGCGAAAGATTGGAATGCAGCGACGGATTTCGCTGTCCAGCGGGAGCCGCCGAGTATGGCGATAGGGTTCTTAGCGTCCGCAAGGAGCCGTCCCAGTTTCGCAACGGATTCCATGCCGGGCGCGGTGGCGACTGGAACATGAGGCAGGGGTTTGGGTCCTGAGACGACGTCCCGCAGCATATCCTCCGGGAGCGCCAAGACAACAGGTCCGGGTCTGCCCGAAGTCGCGACAGAATAGGCACGGCTGATGAATTCGGGAATGCGTGCGGCGTCGTCGATCTCGGCGACCCATTTGGCCATGCCGCCGAAGAACTGCCGATAGTCGACTTCTTGAAAGGCTTCGCGCTCGCGGATGCCACGCGCGATTTGGCCGATGAACAGGATCATTGGCGTAGAGTCTTGCGCGGCGATATGGACGCCATGCGAGGCATTGGTTGCGCCGGGTCCGCGTGTGACGAAGCAGATGCCGGGCTGACCTGTGAGCTTGCCATGCGCATCCGCCATCATCGCCGCGCCGCCCTCATTGCGGCAAACGATGGTTTTTATCGACGAATCAACCAACGCATCCAAGACGGCGAGATAGCTTTCGCCCGGAATGCAGAAGATGCGCTCGCAGCCATTGGCTTCCAGCGCATCAACAATGAGTTGGCCGCCGGAACGTTCATACTTCTGGTGCTCAGGCATGATCGCTCTTTTGGCCTTCTTCAACCATGATCTTTTTCTGATAGCGGCTCTGGACAACTTCGACGATGATAAGGGTGAACAAGACAAAATAGAACGTTGATTTTGCCAAAGGTTCGACCGGATAGCCGAAGAAGGCAAGATGCGCGATGTGACCGCCTTCGGACATCAGCATGAAGCCGACAAGCAGGAGCACGAAAAGGCCGAGCACTTCATACATGCGGTTGCGTTTCAGGAAATTAGCGACAGTGTCGGCCATGACCACCATCAAGATGCCGGAGACGATGATCGCTGCTGTCATGACAATGAAGTTTTTCGTCAGCGCCACCGCTGAAAGCACAGTGTCGAACGAGAAAACGATGTTCATGAGAAGTATCCATACCATAGCGCTGGCGACCGTGCGCGTCGCGCGTCCACTGTCGCCATGACCAAGGTCCTGTACGGAAAGCATG
>JANOYJ010000079.1:0-6935 GCA_031428815.1 Phyllobacterium sp. | reverse complement strand
TGATGCTGACACCGCCGCTGTTATGGCTGGGTGTCATCTATGTTGGATCGCTGTTCGCGCTTCTCCTTCAAAGCTTCTTTTCCATCGATGAGTTTTCGGGCCTTATCAATCACGAGCTGACGCTGAAGAAATACGGTGAGCTTTTACTCCCGTCCAATTTTGACATCATTGTGCGGACTGTTTTGATGTCCACAGCGGTAACGCTGGGGTGTGCCGTCCTTGCGTTTCCGATTGCTTATTACGCGGCGCGCTATGCCAAGGGTAGTTGGAAGGCGCTGTTTTATCTCGCGGTTATGCTGCCGCTCTGGTCGAGTTATCTGGTAAAGGTTTATGCGTGGAAATTGATCCTTGCCAAAGAAGGCATCCTCACTTGGGTATTTGCGAAGCTCCATCTGACGTTTCTGCTGGATGCCGTGCTGGCATTGCCGGTGGTGGGCGGAAACTCACTGTCGATCTCCTATATCGGCATGTTTCTGGTGTTCGTTTATGTCTGGGTACCATTCATGATCCTGCCATTGCAGGCATCGTTGGAGCGGGTGCCGGTGAATCTCATTGAGGCGTCGGCCGATCTCGGGGCAAATTCCGGTCAGACATTTCGCAACGTGATTTTTCCACTGGCGCTGCCGGGGTTGATCGCCGGTTCGATCTTCACTTTCTCGCTCACCCTGGGCGATTATATCATCCCGGGGATCGTGGGTTCCTCCCGCCTGTTCATTGGTCAGGCGGTGTCGGCACAACAGGGAACGGCGGGCAATATTCCATTGGCGGCGGCGTTTACCGTGGTGCCGATGGTTATCATGGGCATCTATTTGATGTTTGCCAAAAAGATGGGGGCGTTCAATGCGCTCTGATCAAGGCAGCGGAGCTCCGTTTTCATTAAAGCTGGCGGCAGGGGCGGGGCTATTGTTTCTGCATGTGCCGCTGCTCTTAATTTTCCTTTATGCCTTTACCACCGAAGACAAGAGCTACGCCTTTCCGCCGCCGGGGCTCACACTCAAATGGTTCGCCGTGACGTGGAACCGGCCCGATGTTTGGGAAGCGTTGCAGTTGTCGATTAAAGTGGCGGCGGTGGCGACATTTATTTCGATGGTGATGGGAACGCTGATCGCTGCGGCAGTGTCGCGCACCAAGTTTTTCGGGCGTGAGACAATTTCACTCTTGGTGATTTTGCCGATTGCTCTTCCGGGGATTATTACCGGAATTGCGCTGCGTTCAGCGTTTAATCTGATGGACATTCCATTTTCGATCTGGACGATCATTCTCGGCCACGCGACGTTTTGCATCGTCGTCGTCTATAACAATGCCGTGGCGCGATTCCGGCGGACCAGCGGATCACTGATTGAAGCATCGATGGATTTAGGGGCAGATGGCTTGCAGACATTTCGCTATGTCGTATTGCCGAATATAGCGACAGCACTTTTAGCGGGCGGGATGCTGGCGTTTGCGCTGTCGTTTGATGAGGTGATCGTCACGACATTCACTGCCGGTCAGCAGCAGACTTTGCCGATTTGGATGCTGGAAGAATTGGTGCGGCCACGCCAGCGCCCTGTGACCAATGTTGTCGCGATGCTTGTTGTTTTGGTGACGCTGGTCCCGATACTGCTCGCCTTCAGGCTGACACGCGATACCGACCAAATTGCCGGACAAAGTAAGTAAAGATTTTAGGAGGAATGACATGCAAACCCAAATGTTGATCGGTTCAAAATTCGAGGCAGGCACTGAGACGGCAGAGACCATTCTCAATCCGAAGACTGAAGAGGTGATACTCAACCTGCCGGAAGCCTCGCTTTCGCAGGTCGATGCAGCAGTCGATGCGGCTTCCTCGGCGTTCACCAAATGGTCGCGCACCACGCCGCAACAGCGCTCGCAGTATCTCATGAAAATTGCCGATGCAATTGAACGGGACGCGGAAGGGTTTGCAGCGCTTGAAGCGTTGAATTGCGGCAAGCCGATTAACGCAGTTTTGAACGATGAGATCCCAGCGATTGTCGACTGCTACCGGTTTTTTGCAGGTGCCGTGCGCACCATGCCGGGGCAAGTGGCCGGGGAATATTTGGAAGGCCACACCTCGATGATTCGCCGCGATCCGATCGGCATTGTCGGCTCAATCGCGCCTTGGAACTATCCGTTGATGATGATGGCGTGGAAGCTCGCGCCCGCGATTGCGGGCGGCAATACAGTGGTGTTCAAACCGTCGGAACAGACACCTTTGACGGCATTGAAAATGGCAAAGATCATGGCAGATATTCTGCCGGAGGGCGTGGTTAATGTTGTGCTCGGACGCGGTGAGAGCGTCGGCAATGCGCTGATTAATCATCCAAAGATCAATATGATTTCGATCACCGGTGATGTCGCGACCGGTAAGAAGGTTTTGCAGGCCGCCGCGAAAAGTGTGAAGCGAACGCATCTGGAACTTGGCGGCAAGGCGCCCGTGATTATTTTTGATGATGCCGATATTGGTGCGGTGGTCGAAGGCTTGCGGGCGTTCGGCTATTACAATGCCGGACAGGATTGCACGGCGGCTTGCCGGATTTACGCGGGCAAGAAGGTCTATGACAAGTTTGTTGCTGAACTGAGCTCTGCGGTCGCTACGATCAAATATGCGCAGGCAGACGATACCGAAAACGAGATCGGGCCGCTCATCTCAAGACGCCAGCGCGACCGTGTGGCGAGTTTTGTCGAACGGGCGTCGGAGCTCAAGCATATTGAAATTACGACCGGTGGGAAGACGCATGGCGATAAGGGCTTTTTCTATCAGCCGACTGTTGTGGCAGGTGCGTTGCAGAGTGACGAAATCGTGCGTCGCGAAGTGTTCGGCCCAGTGGTTTCAGTCACAAGGTTTACCGATCCGGATGACGCGGTAAACTGGGCGAATGATAGCGATTATGGCTTGGCTTCGTCTGTTTGGACCAAGGACGTTTCCCGTGCAATGGCAACGGCGGCGCGGTTGCAATATGGCTGTACTTGGATCAACACGCATTTCATGCTCTGCAATGAAATGCCGCATGGCGGATTCAAACAGTCCGGCTATGGCAAGGATATGTCCCTGTATGCGTTGGAAGATTATACCGCTGTTCGCCATGTCATGGTGAAACACGCCTAACGCGTTTCATCCGGTAGCCTTGAATACGATCAGCCGGTTCGGGAAACACCTGGGCTGGTTTTTTCTCGTTTTAGAACACAAAATTAAACCCAAGCACGAATTTCCGATTATTAAGTTACCTCAGATAGTGATTGACTAGGCAAAATTTTACCTATTATATATTGCGTAACGACCCGTGCGAGAACCGAGAATCATCGAATGTCAGGGTTGAGGGGGTGGGCGGTGGCGTTGCCGATGCGGTGCGGTCAAGGTAGTTGAGGCGCTGCAATTCAGGCAGCAGCGGTTCGGGTGCGTTCGATTCATTGAAACTTCGCGTCACACTTGATGCCAACCGAATTCGGCGACCCCTCCCCGGGGTCGCCAATTTTACAGCATGCATTAAGCGGAGCCGTCGCGGAGAGCTTCCAAGTCAGTGATGCGTTTGGCCGCGAGTTTTCCGCTTTCATTTGTTAGCCGGGCAACGAGCGCTTCGACGAGAACGAAAAGTGCCGCGCTTGAATCCCAAGCAGAGGGCACGGCGGTGCGGCAGGTAATGACATGTTTGGCAACGCGGGCAATGGGAGAGAGCCATTGATCTGTAAACAAGACGACAGTTACGCCTCGCGCCGCGGCTCTTTGAGAATAGGCGACCAGACTTTCTTGGTAGCGGCGAATGTCAAATATGACCAGAACGTCACGCTTGCCCATATCAACCAAATGATCGCGCCAATTACTCTCTTGTCCCACGACATGGAAAACATCAGGACGAATGATGCGTAAGTGTGCCGCCATATAGGCAGCCAAGGCGTCTGTGAAACGCCCTCCCAAAAGATGTATGCGCCGCTTTGGATCGCATAAAAGCTGCGCGAGTTTAGCGAAATCGAACGGTGACAAATGTGCGAATGTCTCCTCTATGTTTTCGATAATTGCTTGGGCAAAAGGCGACACACCATTTTTGGCAAACGAAGAATTTTGAGATTTTGTGCGCAGCAAAGGTGATTGGACTTGCTCAATAAGTTCGCTCTGCAAGGCTGATTGAAAGTCCGAATAATTTTGAAAATTCAACCGGTTTACAAATCGCAAGATTGTTGGTGAAGACACGCCAGCACGGCTGGCGAACTCAGCGACAGTTTTCAATCCAACCGATGGATAGTCGGCGATGAGTGCTTGGGCGGCGCGACGTTCACCAGAGGGCATCGTATCGAGCCGGTCGCCAATTCGCTCAGAGATGCTGCCTGACATATCTCGCCCCTCGTGCTCACATTTCATAGCGCCAGATTTCAACGGTGCATATCCGCAATTCTGGCAATTGACAGTGCCGGAGTTTGCGTATCAAATCATACAACGCGGCTCGTGCAATAGATAATGTATCATATAGTACAGAGCCGAGGAGGTGGACGATGGATGCAGCGGAAGCGGTCCGGGCGAAGGATGACGGGTCCGTTGCGCAATACAATAGCAACGGTGAGGGTGCCTTCGTCATCACGTGCGACCATGCGTCAAACTTCGTGCCACCAGAGTTCAGCGATCTTGGACTTGAGGCCGCTGACCTTGTTCGTCACATTGCGTGGGATCCTGGTGCGCTTGGCGTTTCGCGCGCGATGAGCCGGTTGTTGGATGCACCGCTCGTCTGCGGTGGTGTGTCGCGTCTCATTATTGACTGCAACCGTCCGCTTGGCGCTTTTGACCTCATCGCAGAAAAAAGCGAAACGACGGTGATCCCGGGTAATGCGGACTTATCTGCGGCGGCGAAAGCGGGCCGCATCGCTCGATATTACGATCCGTTTCATTCAGGTGTTGAGGCTGCCGTTGCGCGGAAACTATCGAACGGATCTGCTCCCGGTGTGATTGCTGTGCACTCGTTCAATCCTGTCTACAACGGGGTGTCGCGGCCTTGGGAAATCGGTATCATCCATGATGATGACGATGAGTGGGCGCTCGGGATTGTTGACCGGCTCAGAGCCAAGGGCAATATGACTGTTGGGGTAAATGAACCTTACTCGCCGAAAGATCGCGTTTATTTTACACTTGAGCGCCATGCCCGTTCGCGGGGGTTACCGGCGGTCATGATCGAAATTCGCAATGATGAAATTGCGGATGCAAGAGACCAGCAGCGCTGGGGCGAGCTTCTCGCGGAGGTCGTCGGGGACGCATATATGAACCTAACGGGTGGGAAGCTGAGTAAAGGGGTGGCAGGCGCGAGATCTGCCGGTTCATAAACAAACACATTCCGGGGACCCGGAGGGAGAACTAAGATGGCTGATAAACATTCTGACCATGACCATAGCGAGGATATGAAAGTCCTGCATGGCATGGGCTATGCGCAAGAACTACAACGATCGATGTCGAAGTTTTCGAACTTCGCCATTTCGTTTTCTATTATCTGCATTCTGTCCGGCGGCATCAATTCCTTCGCGCAGGCAATTTCGTCTGTCGGAGGCGCGGGTGCAGGTATTGGCTGGATCGTCGGCTGTGTGATCTCGGGCATGTTCGCTCTGTCGATGGCACAAATTGCATCTGCCTTCCCAACAGCGGGTGGCCTCTATCACTGGGGTTCCATTCTCGGAAACCGGTTCTGGGGGTGGCTGACAGCCTGGCTCAACCTGCTCGGCCTGATTACCGTTTTGGGCGCGATCAACATCGGTACGGCCTACTTCTTCGCCGGTACCTTCGGCTCGATGTTCGGCTTTACCGGCACTGATATGCAGGTCGTCGTGTTCGTGGCAGCGATCACCATCATTCAGGCGATCTTCAATCACATCGGGATCAAGGCGACGACCTTCCTGACTGATATTTCCGGCTATCTCATTTTCGCAACCACAGCCGTACTGGTGATCGCTTGCCTCTACTTTGCACCAGCAATCGACATCTCGCGTTTGTGGACGTTCACCAACTACTCAGGTGAAGCGGGCGGCAATGTGTTCCCGCAGTCAGACAACATGGGATACCTGTTCCTACTGTGCCTGTTGTTACCGGTATACACGATCACCGGTTATGACGCGTCGGCCCATACATCGGAAGAAACCAAGAATGCCGCGAATGCTGTGCCTCAAGGCATTGTATCCGCAGTTCTCTGGTCGTCCCTCGTTGGCTGGATCATGCTTTGCGCGATCACGCTGGCAATCCCGGATATGGCAGTTGCTGCCGGGCAGGGCTGGACGATGTTCTTTGGCACGATGGATGCAATCTTGCCGTCAGGTCTGAAGTACGTCCTCTATCTTGGCATCTTTATCGCACAGTTGCTGTGCGGCCTCGCTACTGTCACCTCTGCCAGCCGCATGCTGTTCGCCTTCTCGCGCGATAATGGATTGCCAATCGGCTCCAAGGCGCTCGCTACCGTTTCGCCGAAGTATCGCACGCCGGTGAATGCAATCTGGGCCGCAACAGTGCTGTGCATCCTCTATGTGCTGCTCGCGCTCTCGATTAAGGTTGGCGAAACGTCGATCTACGTGATCGTGGTTAACTCGACGCTCGTCTTCTTGTTCCTGTCCTTCACCATCCCGCTCATTGCAGGCATGCTGGCTTTCGGGACAGCTAAATGGCCAAAACCCGGCCCTTGGGCGATGAGTGGCGGCGTTTATAAGCTGGTCACTTTGCTATCGGTTATTGGCATGGGCATCATCTTGTTCATCGCTGTTGCCCCGCCAAACGAGCGCGTTCTCTACGTTGTGCTCGGGTTTATCGCGCTGGCCATGATCCTGTGGTTCGGCATGGAAAGCCGCCGCTTCCAAGGCCCGCCTGTGGGTGATGAAGTTAAGAAACGCGCTGCCGCTATTGCTGCTGCTGAACGGGCAGTCGGTCAGACTTCCTAAGCAACAATCAAAGCCGCGACTGTATCACCGGTCGCGGCTTT
>JANOYJ010000078.1:0-6215 GCA_031428815.1 Phyllobacterium sp. | reverse complement strand
GACCTGTTTGAAATTTTCACGGGGCGGCTTCAGGAAGGAATGTTCAGAGCATGCTCGAAATAGCGATTCCCAAGCCGCCCTTCGGCGTCGGTGCTTACTATGTGATTACTAGCTCCAAATATGGGCTATATAAAATCATCTAAGTCATTGAAATTATTGGTGAGCGCGCAGGGATTCGAACCCTGGACCTACTGATTAAAAGTCAGTTGCTCTACCGGCTGAGCTACACGCTCCCTGGACAGGAATCCCTGCGGAAGTGGCGTGGTCATACGGACTAGAGACTTAAAGGTCAATTACCTTTGCGTCGCAGATGACGAGGAATTTCTGGCGGTGTTCAGCCCGGAAAAGTCTGCACACCGACCTTAACAATCACCCCGTCTGGCATCAGCACCACGCACGCTTGGCTTTCCATGCCTTGAACATAACAAAACAGCGGCCGCTTGGCCTTGCGCATTCCTTGATAATCGTCGCGGCTCATGCCCCCGTCGGTGTAAAAAGGAAACTCTGAACTCGTGTCCCCGGGCGCATCCGCCCCTTCTTTCCAATCCGGCAATGCACCCGCTTCCGTCATACGCCCGCTTGCCGTAATCCAGTCTTTCAACGCCGCGGTCATCTGTCCGATATTGTCAGGATCGATACCTCCGAACGTCAGCAAATCACTTGCTCTGCTTGCTTCAACCCAAATTGCCTCGCCGTCGGAATTGCGTATGACAAGCAACAGCGCCGCCTTTGCGCAATTTGGACCGTCAGAAACAGCTTCCACTGTTAAGTTCATGCCCGAATCCACAGACCACGTACGGCTCGCCGTAGTAGTGCACCGGGCGCTCGCCTCTGCGGGAACCTGATGCATCCCAAAAGTCGAAGTGAGCAAGGTCACTACCAGTAAAACCGAATTAATGCTCATCATCGACTTACTCCATTTCAGTATCTCACCAGAGGCCTCGTATTTTTCTGGTATTAAATTCAGCATCGCACCAATTTTCACGCATTCGTGAGTCCAGCACACTTGTCAAAGCGAATTCGCAGGCCAATTCTGAAAGCGTGAAACTATTTACCCGGTTTTTCCGTCTCTTCAACAGGAGGACATAGCCATGCGAACAATTTTCAATTTCCTTGCGTCTGGAATATTGGTGATGATCACCAGCTTTGCTCTGGCTGACGAAGTTGCAAACAACGATGCTCAGCTGACTATTCAGAACCAAATTCAAGCGTTCAGAGCCGGCGACGACGCGAAAGCATATTCATATGCCGCACCAAACATTTCGACATTTTTTCCGACCGTGGACAGCTTTATGGCAATGGTGAAGAACGGCTATTCGCCGGTCTGGCAGCCGCAACATTTTCAATTTGGCAAGTCCAAGGAAGTCGGTGCGGATCAGGTTTTGCAGGAAGTTGAGATCATCGCGAAGGATGGGACTTCTTGGAAAGCGCTTTACACGCTAATTAAGCTGCCGGACGGCAGCTGGAAAATCAATGGTGTGCAATTACTAAAAGCGGACGGTGCGTCGGTTTAGAATAACATCACCACACGCTAACCGCGCGTCAAACTTCCACGACTTCGCTCCGCCTCACCCCGACTGCCGCGGCTAAAAGTTTCAGTCTTCCGGCCACGACCTCGCTATCTGGAACATGCGCGGCTTTACCGACTTGGAGCCGTATGCAATCAGCTTTGACGCTGAGGCGTGAACTGGCGAGGACTTCTGGCACGCCGCCGGAGAGGCGGTAGCCGAGCAATATGGCACGGCCTAGAATCTGCGCGCGTTTGCGTATCGCGGGCGACAAAAGATTGATCGACGGCGACAGCCAAGGCGCATCGGCCCGGCCCAGATAGCGGGCATGAATAGCGGCAGCGATGAAAACGCGCTCGGCATGGGTGACACCGATAAATGGAAATTGCAGGAGACGCCGGAACGAATCCTCGGCGCGAAGGTCCGGATGATCGCGCCAGCATAAATCCGACAGTGCGCAAACCGCGACGCGTAACCGTGTGTCCGACGGTGTTTCGCCGGGAAACAACCCTTCCGTCCATGGCACCAGCGCCGGTGCAAAATCGGCCACGCGGGCGAGTGGCAATCCGATCAGCCGGGCACCTTCGACCAGCGGGTCGAGATAGCGCTCTTCACGTGGCAGTTGGGAATAAATCCAGCCTTCGCGCAGACCCAGAGCCGAAAAGATCACCTTCTCCGGTTGCAAGCGCTTGAGCAGACGGTCCAGCGTCAATGCCGCCGCCGGCATCGTCCGCGCACGGCGCTCCGGCACGCCGGGCAATGCGGCGAGCTTGGCCGGTGTTAGTTTCAAAATATACTTGGCAAATTCCCGCGCGGTCTTTGCATCGATCTCATAGCCATGCACGACCTGCACCGGTGCTTTCACCATGGCCATATGCACCGCAGCAAGCGAGCGCCAGCTTCCGCCGACCGGATAAAAGACCGGCTTGGCGAGTGCAGGCGGCAGGCTCTCCTTCAATATGGCATCGACCTTGGCCTTAGCCTCTGCCAACCCGCTCTCCAGCAGCGCCTCCACCGGAAGTGCTCCGAGCGGCATCGACGTCCAGCGGTCCCCGGCGTGATCGTCCAATGCCTCGCACACCTCAAGGCTGCCCCCGCCCATATCCCCTACAAGGCCAACGGGCCGAAAGAAGCCTGAAATAACGCCGAGCGTTGAAAACTTCGCTTCTTCCGCGCCGGTTAAAATTCGCACTTCCAGCCCGGAAGCGGCGGTAATGGCGGCAGAAAGTTCCGGCCCGTTGGTGGCGCGCCGTATGGCCTCCGTCGCGGTCACATCAATACGCGACACGCGCATCGCATCAGCAATTGCCCGAAACCGCCGTACCGCCTCAACGGTGCGCCGAAACCCTTCCGCACTGATCGCTCCCGTTTGCGCCAAACCATCGCCAAGCCGACACAGAGAGCGCTCAGTGTAGCGTGGCAATGGCGCGCGGCCGAGCTGGTCGTAAACGACCATGCGCACAGAATTAGAACCAATATCAACAATCGCATAAGGCGGCCTGTTGGTGCGCCCGGAAAGCCCGGCGTCAAGGTCCAGCGGACGCAACGGCGCATCGTCGAGGGCTGGAGTCTTGATTTTAGCCATAAAATTCACCGCACTGAACTGCGTCAAGAAGTTTGGAACATGACGCTAGTCCGGCATCGAAGTTTCGACAAGACTAGGCCTAATCAGCACCATCAATAAATTGGCTCTTCATAGAGCGCGATGCCCTCATCCCTCAACGCCTTCATCTGGGCCTTGCCGCTCGCACTTACCATCACCACGGCATCAATCCTCTTCTCGCGCTGGCCCTCTTCGATAACCTTGCCCTCACCTTCCGGCACATAGAACCGCTCAATGCCGTAAACCACGCGCACAGTATCGCTGGTTTGCGGAGTGAAGCCATAGAGCGTGCGGCCTGTGATGAGCACTTCATCGGATTTCAAATCGGCAATGGGAGCCACTGACGCACGGTTTTTGACCCAAATGCCATCCATTCCTCTCTTGAGCGCCAAATAAACGGGAGTGGAATCGCCGAAATAGGTTTTAGGAGCGCCTGTAATCTCGGTCGCCGGGAAAGCCGATATTGAATAGCCGAGCGTCACATAGTCGCCGCGCAACAGATCGCGGGGATCTACAGGCTCGGTTTTCAGAATAATTTCCGTGCCATTTTGCAAGATCGAGGCACGGCTTTGAATCATGAAGCCGAGAATTCCGCATTGAATGAGCGCTGCGACCAACGCCGCCAGAATTTTATGCGTACGCAAGAAATCAATCATGGCGTGGCTCCTGTCCCGGTCGTCTTGAAGCGCTTTTCCAGCCTCACAACCAGAAATGCCAGCAGGATCACAAAAATGCCGATCAGGAAGAAGAACAGGGCCGTGCCCATGATCGAACCGACGGTGACAAAGGCGAGGTAGAGAACCTCAACCGCGAACGCCAGATAAGCAATTGAGCGTACTTGCCCATGGTCCCTGCCCTTGAGAGCCAGAGCCGCAATCGCAAGTCCAATCACGGCGAGACCGAGGATAATCATCATCCCGAGACTATTATCGGAAAGCTCTACTTGCAGCGCGGTGAAGCCGGTAAATGCGCTCGCCAACGCATAAAACTGCAAGGAATGAGCAAAATGCGTGAAGTGCTCAACAGCATCCTCGAAGTACACGAAGGCAAAGAACAGCGCCGTGCCGACAAGCGCGAAAATAATATCCAGCTCTTCTAAATTATGATCAACCCTGATAACAACGAACATGGCTAGAAATAGCCAAGTCGCCGCATGAAGGCCAAGCCGCGTGTGTGTCGTCCGCGCAATCAAGGCGATGGCCGCAGCAAGCAGCGGCACGATCCAGTAATAATGACTCCCATGCCATGACGTTTCGGTCACAACGACGGTGAGATAGTAAAGTCCGATCATCCCCGCCATTGCAGCAAGATTGCCTGAAAGTAAGAGAGCCCCGGCAATCAGCGTCGCGATGCACCAGACCAGTGCTGCGCTCGCAGTATCGCCAGACAAATGATACATCTGACCGATCAACGCGATCCCGCCGCCGAAGGCAATCGCCGCCAAAAGATATAACGTACCGGAAAAGACATTGTCGCCTTTTCCTTCGCGCCAGGCACCAATGAGAAAACCTGCGAGGATCGTCACCAAGATCAAAGCCACACGCAACAGCCGTGGGATCTCCTCCCAATTCGCCGCAACCACGCTAAGCAGAGCCGCGCCCAGCAATACAGCGCCCAGAACACCGAGCACGGCGCCTAGTCCAAATCGACCGGGCCTATTGGCAAGTTCCGCGTTTAAAGCGTCACCGGTTGCGCGATCAATCAAACCTGCGACAACCCAGCGCTCAATGTCCTTGTTTAGCGAGACGGAGAATCCCATATGCCGCAAGCCCCCAAACCCAAGCCCCATTCTGCGCCAAGGAGACCCGTGGTGCAACACGCTTGAAACTGTGGGCAATTCTAGATTTTCGCGCATCAAATTTAATTGAGTCGAGAACATCCGCCGCGATTCAACTATGGGATGAAACAAGGTTCGGACAACCCGCTGTCTTGATTTTACACAGCCAGATAGAGTCACCGCCTAAAAATCTAGTAAAAACAACAGTGATTCGGATATTTTTAAGGCAAACAGGTTCAATTGTGACCATTGTGCGCCGCAATAATTAACAGCCGTTAATTGTGCATTGCACACAAAGCAGGGGAGCTATGCAATAATTGCCCCTGCAAAATTTTGGAGTTTTGTCTTACTTAATGGTCAACGGTTTGAAACGAACCGAAAGAAGCAGAAACTCAAGGGCAGTGAAATGAACATTGTGCGCAGCTACAATAATTGGCGTCGTTATCGCGAGACAGTCTCGCAACTCGGTCGCCTGACAAATCGTGAACTAAACGATCTCGGCATCAACCGCGGTGACATCGAATTCGTCGCAATTAGGTCGGCCACTCGTTAAGTTCTGGAAACGGTCAATAGGCATCCTCCCAGGCCTTCGGACCAAGTAAAAGGAACAGGACTATGAACTTTGCTCAAAGCTACAAGAACTGGCGCACATACCGCAACACGATTGCGGAACTTGATCGCCTTTCGACCCGTGAACTGAACGATTTGGGTATTGCCCGCGCCGACATCCGTCGCATCGCTCGTTCGGCGATCTAAAGAATTCGCGAGAGACACTCCTCCTCCCAGTTTCTCGCGTCTGACGGCTGAAAACACTCCTCCTCCCAGTTTTCAGCCCGTATATAACGGCGTCTGCAGCACCTCCTCCCGCTGCAGGCGCTGTTTTTTTGTGTGCGCTCAAGATTTTTGCATAACTCTTTGTAAACCAATGCACACGATGCATTGCTGCGCTGCAATATCAAAGCTACTCATTCTGGATGGAAGCGACTATCTTTACATCATCGGTCAAACAAAGAAGAGACCGGTAGCTTCTCGGAAGGAGAAACAAGATGAACATCGTTCGCACATATAATAACTGGCGCAATTACCGGAACACGGTCGCCGAACTCGGCGCAATGTCCCCCCGCCATCTCGCCGACATCGGCATCAACCGCGCTGACATTCGCGCAGTGGCTCGCAAAGCCTGATATCAATCAGCCTGAACAGGCATACTGATCGAACCGCACCCGCCTCTCCGGCGGGTGCTTTGTTTTAATCCCAAAATTTCTTACTACTCTCTACTCACTACTCACTTTTTGTCATGCTATAGCCCCGCCATGACACATAAACC
>JANOYJ010000077.1:0-1804 GCA_031428815.1 Phyllobacterium sp. | reverse complement strand
ATGACACCATCCTCAGTCTCCGCCGTCACGCGAAATTCTTTCGGCAGGCGGACCGGATCGGCGAAGATCGAGTGATAACGGCCAACCGTGATTTCCTTTGGCAATCCAGAGAAAATCACACCATTGCGGCTCACTCTTATCCGCGACGGTTTGCCATGCATCGGCACATGTAATTGCCGAAGCTCGCCGCCATAGGCTTCTGCCAAGGCTTGCAACCCGAGACAAACGCCGAAGATCGGCAGATTGCGGGCGCGTGATTTGGTGATCGTTGCTTTGCAATCAAAATCCTTCGGCGTGCCGGGACCGGGCGATAGCACCACAAGATCGGGCTTCACCTTGTCGAAAGTTTCCTCCGAGACCGGCGAGCGCACAGTTGTCACGGACGCGCCGGTCTGACGGAAATAGTTTGCAAGTGTGTGGACGAAACTGTCCTCGTGATCAACCAAGAGGATCGACACGCCTTCCCCCACCCGCGTGGCGCTTTCGCTCTTGGCGGTCGAATTGCCCTTGGGCGCTTCTTTGATGGCGGAGATCAAGGCGGATGCTTTCAATTCAGTCTCTGCCTCTTCTTCTTCGGGAATTGAGTCATACAGCAGTGTGGCCCCGGCCCGAACCTGCGCCACGCCATCCTTAATGCGTATTGTGCGTAAGGTAAGGCCGGTATTCATGTCACCATTGAAATGCACCATGCCGATTGCACCGCCATACCAGGCACGTGGTGATTTCTCATTTTCCTCAATAAAGCGCATCGCCCAGAGCTTAGGCGCACCGGTCACAGTCACCGCCCAGGCGTGCGAGAGGAACCCGTCAAATGCATCCATGTCTTCGCGCAGGCGGCCTTCGATATGATCGACGGTATGAATAAGGCGCGAATACATCTCGATCTGCCGCCGGCCGATGACGCGCACCGAGCCCGGCTCGCAAACCCGGCTCTTGTCGTTGCGATCCACATCTGAGCACATGGTGAGCTCAGACTCGTCTTTTTTCGAATTGAGAAGTTTGAGGATTTGCTCTGAATCTGAAATCGCATCATCGCCGCGCTTGATTGTGCCGGAGATAGGACAGGTCTCAATGCGCCGGCCATTCACGCGCACAAACATTTCCGGTGAGGCACCGATGAGATACTCGGCATTGCCGAGATTGATGAAAAACGAATAGGGCGACGGGTTGATGACCTTTAAGCGCTTGGAAATTTCCGACGGCTTGGTCTCGCAGCGTTCATAGAAAGTTTGCCCCGGCACAACTTCAAACAAATCGCCGCGCTGGAAGCTCCCCATCGCTTTGCGCACCAGTTCCGCATATTCACCCGGCAGATGATCGCCGCGTCCGGGGATCATGTCGGTTGCCTTGAACGGTGTCGCCTTTGTCTCGCGCTTCAAACCTTCAGTTGACTTGCCACCCAGTTCGAACTCGTAGCAATCGGTCCAAGCCTTGGCATTGAAATGGTCGACGACGAGAATTTCGTCGGGCAGGAATAATACGAGGTCGCGCTGATCGTCAGGCCGCTTAAGCGAATATTTGATTGGGTCGAATTGAAAGCAAAGATCATAGCCAAACGCGCCATAAAGGCCGAGCGCAGAATCCTGCTTGGAGAAAAACAGTTGCACAATCGCACGGAGCACTGTGAATACCGAGGGTACACGCGAGCGTTCTTCCTCCGTGAGCACAACATGCGGCTCAGCGACTTGCAGGGTTATTTTTGACGTCTCGACGCCTCTAACCCTCACATACGCGACCGACACCATCGCCTCATGAATAAAACCCAGCATGACACCGCCACGCGCATTCAGCGCCTCGATTTCCA
>JANOYJ010000076.1:0-3246 GCA_031428815.1 Phyllobacterium sp. | reverse complement strand
TGTCAGTGGACTGCACGGTCTGGATGGCGTTACCTGCGTAGATCGGGCGCTTGAATGTGTCTTTGGCGTCCACGGCAATGATTTCCGAAACCTGCATGACATCGAGCAGTGCCGCAACGCGGGGCATGACATTTTTGCAGGCGGTCGTTGCGGGCGCGATGATGGTGTCATAGCTGCTAGCCAGCGAAACGATGAGCGCGGCATAGGGCTCAGCCAAGCGGTGCTCAAGGCTTGCATCATCAGCCAGCAGCACCTTGGAGACGCCGGAGAGCTTTGCGGCGGCATCAGCAACGGCTTTTGCACCTTTGCCAGCAACAAGCACATGCACGTCGCCACCGATGTGAGCAGCGGCAGTCAGCGCTTTGGCGGTCTGATCCGAAAGGTGGGCATTGTCGTGTTCGGCGATCAAAAGAATGGCCATAATTATCGTCCTTCAATTTCTTTGGCGCTTGGTCCTTATCCGAAAAGCCTGTCAACTTTTCGGGGCCGCGCGCTAGAGCACACCAGCTTCGTTTTTGAGTTTATCAATGAGTTCGGCAACGGACTTGACCTTGACGCCCGCTTTGCGGCCGCCAGGTTCGACGGTCGAGAGAACCTTGAGGCGCGGTTCAGTTGAGACGCCGTAATCGGCCGGGGTCTTTTCATCAAGCGGCTTTTTCTTTGCCTTCATAATGTTCGGCAGCGAAGCGTAGCGCGGGGTGTTAAGGCGAAGGTCCGTTGTCACAATCGCGGGGAGCGAAAGCTCAACTGTTTGCAAGCCGCCATCGACCTCGCGGGTTACGGAAATCTTGCCGCCTTCGGGTGAGACTTTCGAGGCAAACGTGCCTTGCGGCCAGCCTAAAAGTGCTGCGAGCATTTGGCCGGTCTGGTTTGAATCATCGTCAATGGCCTGCTTGCCGAGAATGACAAGCGTCGGGCCTTCGGCATCCACAATGCCTTTGAGAATTTTGGCGACTGCCAGAGGCTCGGTCGCATCATCGGTTTTTACCAGAATGGCGCGGTCGGCGCCCATGGCGAGCGCGGTGCGGAGCGTTTCCTGCGCCTGCTGAGGACCGACGGAGACGGCGATGACTTCTTCAGCCTTGCCAGCTTCCTTGAGACGCAGCGCCTCTTCGACGGCGATTTCGTCGAACGGGTTCATCGACATTTTGACATTGGTGAGGTCAACGCCTGAGCCATCAGCCTTGACGCGAATTTTGACGTTGTAATCAACAACCCGTTTGACCGGCACCAATATTTTCATATCAAAGACCCTTCTTCCTCAATTCAATGTCGCATTAGCGCCGCCGCACTGTTTGCGATAGCCAAAAGCCGACATTTCCTTTGAAATTATCAGCGGCATCTTCGCGCGGTCGGATAACGATAATTGACGTTAACGTCAATATCTCACCTCATTGCCGTCCCCATTTAATGACGGATTCCGGCGTTGTTGCTGGCGCGGGTTGCAACTGAAGCTGCTTTTCAGTCTGCGGTAGATCGGCGGGAACTCGGTCGAAAAGCTTGATGCTTCTCCGTTTCAGCAACGGCACCAGCAATGCACCCGCAATGACACCGCCGACATGGGCTGGCCAGGAAATCTGATCCTCGGTCTCTGTGACCAGCATTAAGACCTGAAAGGCGATCCAGAGGGCTATCGGGATATAGGCCGGAATGCGAAGGGGGATACGCATCAAAACCAGAACCCAAAGCTTCACATGCGGATGCAGCATCAGATAAGCGACGACAACGCCCGCAATCGCACCTGACGCGCCAATCAAAGGCTGCTCTGATGTCGCCAGAACTGCACCGTGCAGCCATGCGCCTGCCGCTGCGCACGCCAAGTAGAAGATGAGATACTTTAGATGACCAAGTGCGTCCTCAATGTTGTCGCCAAACACCCAGAGGAACAGCATGTTGCCGCCCAGATGGAAAACATCGGCATGCAAAAACGCGTAGGTCACATAGCTGAAATTTTCCGGAATGATGACAAATTGCGGCGCGAGTTCTGCTGTATCGTGGATTACAGACGGAATATAGCCGAGGCCAAGGATGCTGGCATTGGAAAAATCTTCAGATGCTCCGAGCACGGTTGCCAAAAATACAATGACATTAAGCAGGATTATGCCGAGGTTCACATAGGAGTGGCGGATATACCGGAACTGATTAGAATCGTGGAGCGGGATAAACATCGGGCAAGTTTACCGGTTGGCACCCGGTACCCATAACACGTCATTTGCGCCATTGTCATTGACCGCACGGGCGGCGACGAAAAGAAAGTCGGAAACCCGGTTGATATATTCAATGGCGGTGCGGCTGACTTTTTCATCGGGCTTGGACGATAGTTCCACCATCAAACGCTCCGCGCGACGCGCAATAGTGCGGGCCAGATGCAAGGCTGCGGCGGCGGGCGAACCGCCCGGCAGAATGAAAGAGCGTAAGGGTGGAATATTGGCGTTTAGTGCATCGATGTCTCGCTCAATGCGGGTGACTTGGCTGGCGAGAATCCGAAGCGGTTCGTAGGCGAGTTTTTCGCCCTTGTCAGGTGTTGCCAAATCCGCACCAAGATCGAACATGTCGTTCTGAATGCGCGATAGCATGGCGTCAATTTCCGGATGGGAAATTTGAGTATAGACCCGCGCCATTCCAATCGCTGAATTGGCTTCGTCGACAGTACCATAGGCATCGACGCGCAGGTCAAACTTCCAGCGCCGCTCGCCGCTGCCCAATCCGGTTGTTCCGTCGTCACCGGTCTTGGTGTAAATCTTATTCAGCTTGACCATGATGTTTTCTAGCTTGGGCGGCCGAAATAGACGACCAGCACGAGAAGCACGATGGCAATGAATTGCAGAAATACACGCAATTGCATCATCTTGTTGGAAAAATTAGCGTCGCCGGCCTTCATCATATTGCGAAGGCCCACCATCAGCACGGCGGCGACGGACAGCATGACAAGCACGGCAAGCACATTTAGCAAAGTGGACATGAAACTCTCCTTGCTGCTTATATGGGACTTTCGGACCAAAAGGCCAGTCTCAGGATGACAGTCTCAAGATGACTTAGCGAGTATTTTGTAGAGCAGTTTGGCCGGCAGAATGCGCTTTAGAAAGACACCGGCTTTCGCAGGACGTGTCACGAGATAATGCGGTCGCGGCGACTTGGATTCGAGGGCGTGTTTGAGAACCTTGTAGACAGCATCCGGTCCGAGCTTCGTCGGGTCTTTCGTTCCGCCGGATCGCAGCAAGGCTAAGCGTTTTTCATACGATGCTT
>JANOYJ010000075.1:0-3119 GCA_031428815.1 Phyllobacterium sp. | reverse complement strand
CGCATATGGGCGGTGACAATTTTGTTCATCGCCTGCTGGTCGTTGAACTCTTTCCAGCGCACCGCCAGATCATGCTCTTCTTCGCGCTCAAGCAAAGGTTGGCGCATCGCTACGCGGATCATCAGATTTTGTGGTTGCCGTGATGCCATGACCTAACTCCAGCTGCCTGAAACACTCATGAACCGATTACGGAACGGCATTGAGACTGGATTGGTCGTGAGACCAAAGACGGAGTGTTCACCCCATCATGGACCTTCACGTTTTGGTGACTGGAATATTTACGCTGAGGCAAAGAAAAAGCCCGGAAAAACCGGGCTTCTTCGACATACTCTATTAGAAAAAATCAGGCTGCTTCTTCCTGCTCTTCTGTATCATTGTCGCCTTCGGCCTCAACTTCGACCTTGGCACCGCGCTTCGGACCCTTGGCAAGATTGGCCTCAATCACGCGCACAGCCTCAGTGTCGGACAATTTATTGACCGCAGCGATTTCACGCGCCAAGCGATCCAAGGCGGCTTCATACAGCTGACGCTCAGAATAGGATTGCTCCGGTTGGTTGTCAGCGCGGTAGAGGTCCCGCACCACTTCAGCAATCGCAATCAGATCGCCGGAATTGATTTTCGCATCATATTCCTGTGCGCGGCGTGACCACATGGTCCGCTTCACACGGGCACGGCCCTGCACGACGCGCAAACCGCGCTCAATGAAATCCGGCTCTGACAACTTGCGCATGCCAATGGTCGCAGCTTTGGCGACAGGCACTTTCAAGCGCATCTTGTCTTTCAGAAAATCGATGACAAAAAGCTCAAGTTTATGGCCCGCCACGATCTGCTCTTCGATCGCAAAAATCTGACCGACGCCGTGCGCGGGATAAACGATATACTCACCGGTCTTGTAACCGTTGCGCACCGCCGTCTTTTTTTGCTGCTGCTGCTGCTGTGTCGTAACCATTTAACTCGCAACTCCTGTCATGCCCCGCTGGACGGGGTCTTATTCGCTTCAAAGCGATCTGAGGTCGAGGAAAACGTGAGACTGATTTAGACAATCACAAACATCGCGCTCCGGACCTCCTGCAATGAACAGGAACCTGGCTCCAGAACCGCGATTAGTTCGGAATGTTTAGATCAACCCTTCAATGATTGACGCTGTCGCGCAAAGATTAACGTTTTGCCATCGGCACATTTCAGACCTCTAGCATAAAAAACCGGCGAAATCAACAAATTGCTGCATATGCGAATGCGCCAACCGCCGCAGCAACGCGAGGATGGTTAATCGAGTGAGCCTGTAAAGTGATTAGTCGCCTTCGCCCGGCTCCGGCGAGAAGAATTGCTCGAACTTGCCTTCGACGCCATCAAATTCCTTGCCGTCGGCGGGACCGTCGCGCTTCACCGTGATGTTGGGCCAAAGCGGCGCATATTCGGTGTTGATCTTCAACCACTTATCAAGCCCCGGCTCGGTATCCGGCTTAATCGCATCGGCGGGACATTCCGGTTCGCACACGCCGCAATCGATACATTCATCCGGGTGGATGACCAGCATGTTCTCGCCTTCGTAAAAGCAATCAACCGGGCAGACTTCCACACAGTCCATATATTTGCATTTGATGCAATTGTCGGTGACGATATAGGTCATTGAACTTCTCGAATGGTAGCTTCGGGCCGTGAGTTAGCGGCATTACCCCTTGATGACAAGGGTAATGCAATTCCTCCTAACGCCGGTTATTGAAAAATCCTTTCCAAAACCGCTTGATTTTGCTCGCCCTGTTAATTCCGGGCAATCGCGCCGCGCAATTCGTGCCATGATTGCTTGGGGGTGCGCTTTTGTGTCGCGTAGTTGATGTCAGCCGTGAAACGGGTCAATCAATCGTCAAAAATACTCGCCCGCAGCCGCTCCATTGCGCGGCGCTCTTTCTTCTCCGGTCTGCCTGTGCCGGGATCGCGCGAGGCGTCTTTGACCGGATGTTCCGACTTCGGCACGATTGGCGTTATATCCTCATACAGCATTTGCGCTTCCGGAGCCGGACCACGCCGCTCGCCCAGCGCCAGCACTTTGTAGACAAGAGAATGGCGTTCGAGCTTCATCGTCAGCACATCACCGATTCGTACCGGATTATCCGCACCATCGGAATGTCGTTCGTTGATTTTGACATGTCCGGCACTGGCGAGCTTAGCTGCCAGTGCCCGCGATTTGACGGCACGCGCGAAAAACAACCACTTGTCGATGCGCTGCTTATCGACCGTCGCCAATCTTATTTCTTCAGCTGATCGCGCAGGGCGGCAAGTTTGGCAAAGGGCGAATCCGGATCAAACTTCACCACACGCTCTTCGCGCGGCTTTGCCTGAAAGGATTGCTTCTTCGGACCATCACTGTTCCGGTCCGGACGCGCATTGTCGCCCTTGCCACGGCTGTCGCGGCCTTTCTCGAAACGCGGCTTGCCCCGTTCATTGGCATTATCAGCTTTGGGCTCGCCCTTGAAATCACGACGCGGTCGATTGTTCTGGCGGGGGGTGGCTTCACCTTCAGGCACAGCCAAAACCTCAGCGGCCTTTGCAGCAGGTCGCCGGTTTGTTGGCCTTGCGCGCTGCTCGGGCCGCTTTTCATCGTGACGGACCTGTTTCCAAACCAGCACGACTTTCGGCTCGGCTTCAACGGCGACAGTCTCAATGTCAGTGACGGGAACTTCGGCCTCAGCGCTTGGCTCATCTGCCGTTTCAGCTGACTGCTCCGCCGCCTGCGCCTCGGCAACAGCACTGGCAAAGCTCTTCTTGATGACAACTTCAACGGCGGGCGTCTCGGTTCCGTCGCCAGCTTTGCCCTCAATGACAGGGGCTGCCGCATCCAGTTCGGCTAGGTGCTTGTCAACAAACTCCGCCGATAGAGTATCGCTGCGATAACCAAGACCACGCAGGATTTCCGTCATGTCTTCCGACGTTGCGCCAAGGATCGACATCATGGCGGGTGTCACAACAAAACGCGCACCATCATAGGCACCGACCGGGCGCGGACCGGCACCTGGTTTCCACGCAAGCGTCGGACGGATGAGATCGGCGAGCCGTTCCAGTATATCAATGCGCACGGCGCGTTTGCCCAACACGCGAAAGCCGGAGAGCCGGTAAAACTC
>JANOYJ010000074.1:0-3727 GCA_031428815.1 Phyllobacterium sp. | reverse complement strand
GAAGCCAGTGCCCTGCTCCACCGTCTCGGCCTCAAAACCATGGGTCAGATCATGCATGCGCCGCGCCAGCCCTTCGCTGCCCGCGCCGGACAGCATGCTTTGTTGCGACTTGACCAAGCCTTGGGTCGCGCACCGGAAGCGCTGACGCCAAGACGCCCGCCGCCGCCATTGTTTGCGTTGAGGTGCTTGGTTGAGCCGGTCCTCACAATGGAAGCAATTCTCATTGTCACCGAAGCGCTATGCGCGGATCTATGCGCACAATTGAGTGAACGGGGCTCGGGCGCAAGGCTCTTGCGGCTCTGTCTATTCGGGGTGGATAACCGTGTCCGTACTGTGCAGCTAGGTCTCAGCCGCGCGGAGGGCGATCCCGTCATCATGTTGCGCCTTTTGCGTGAGCGGCTTGGCGTATCGCCGGAGGCATTGGACGCCGAATTCGGCTTTGATGCGGCGCGGTTGGACGCTGTGGAAATTACACCGATCATCCTGCGCCCAGTTGATCTCGCACCGAAAGCTGGACGCGACAAGGAGGCCGAGGTGCGGCTGATTGACCGGCTGACGGCTCGGCTCGGACCGGCTCGCATCGGGCGGCCCCGGCTGCATCAGGTGCATGCGCCGGAGCGGACCAATGGCTGGATTGCCCCGGATGCCAAACCGGACGAGCCGGCAGCCCTGATGCAGGACGGCGTCATGCGTCGCCCCCTACGGCTGTTTCCCCGTGCACATCTGGTTGAGGCAATGGCGTCCATGCCCGACGGGCCTCCGGTGCGCTTCCGCTGGCGGCGGGTATTGCACGAAGTCGCCCGCGCCGAAGGACCTGAGCGAATCATGCCGGATTGGCTGCGCGCACCAAACGCCCGCCCGCGCGATTATTACCGCGTCGAGGACAAAGACGGCCATCGCTTCTGGCTCTACCGCGAGGATTATCATGATCGCCAAGAAGCGCCGCGTTGGTACCTGCACGGGCTGTTCGCATGAGCGATTTTGTAGACCTGTGCGTCAGCACTAATTTCTCCTTCCTGCGCGCCGCTTCGCATCCTGAAGAACTGGTGACGACGGCCAAAGAACTCGGTCATGCCGGGATCGGTATTGCGGACCGCAATTCGCTGGCAGGCATGGTCTGCGCTCATGCTAAGGCCAAGGATACCGGGCTTCGCCTTGCCGTGGGTGTGCGGTTGGTTTTTCGCGATGGCACTCCGGACATTCTGGCCTATCCCAAAGACCGGCCGGCCTATTCGCGGCTGACGCGGCTTTTGACCATCGGCAACCGCCGCGCTCCCAAGGGCGAGTGCTGGCTCGATTTTGCTGATTTAATGGACCATTCAGAAGGCTTGCAAGCAATTGTTATCCCGGATTTGCAGACAGGTTCCCTGCCCGTTTCGGCACTTGAGGACTGCCTTAAAGCCATTCACAACTCTTGCGGTGAAGTCTGGCTTGCAGCGCGCTTCATCTTTGATGGTGAAGACCGGCGGCGTATCCGGCTTCTGAAAACGCTTGCGGGCGAGATCGGCGCAAAGCTGATCGCTACGACGGAACCCCTGCATCATGTGCCGGAGCGTCGGGCCCTGCTTGATGTCATCACCTGCATCCGCGAGAAGACCACATTGGATAGTGCGGGTCGACTTCTGGCCGCTAATGGCGAGCGTCATTTGAAAACACCGGAGGAAATCGCGCGACTTTATCGCGATGCACCGGAGGCCGTGAGCGAGACTGTTCGTTTTCTTGAAGAGGCCAAATTTTCGCTGGATGAACTCAGTTATCAATATCCCGATGAGACGGTCGAGGGTTATGAAAACCCGCAAGCCGCACTCGAAGCGCTGTCATGGACTGGCGCGGCCAAGCGCTACCCGGATGGTATTCCAGATAAGGTCAAAGCGGCGTTGGAACGCGAACTGGATATTGTGGCTCAGCTCAACTACGCACCCTATTTTCTCACCGTTGCCGATATTGTCCGCTTTGCCCGCGAAGAGCGTGGCATCCTGTGTCAGGGGCGCGGCTCGGCGGCGAACTCCACCATTTGCTATGTGCTCGGCGTCACCGCGGTTAATCCCGCGACCTCCAACCTTCTGTTCGACCGCTTCATTTCCACCGAGCGCAATGAACCCCCGGACATTGATGTCGATTTCGAGCACGAGCGGCGTGAGGAAGTTATCCAATATGTCTACAACAAATATGGCCGCCACCGCGCCGCGCTTGCCGCCACCTTGATTTGCTACCGCAAGCGCAGCGCCATCCGTGATGTGTGCAAGACCTTCGGCTATTCGGAAGATCGGATTTCGGCGCTCTCCAAAATGCAGCAATGGTGGTCGAAGGGCACCAATCAGGATGATCTGACAAAGCTCGGGCTTGATCCGAACGACCGGCGCTTGATGACGTGCCTTAGCCTTGTCAAGGAACTGCGCGATTTTCCGCGCCATCTTTCGCAGCATGTCGGCGGCATTATCATCACGCGTGACCGGCTCGACGATGTTGTCCCGATCCAGAATGCGGCCATGGATGAGCGCACCGTTGTTGAATGGAACAAGGATGATCTTCAGCAGCTGAAAATCCTGAAAGTTGATATGCTGGCGCTCGGCATGCTGACCTGTCTGCGCAAAGCCTTTACCATGGTTGAAGAGACCTATCCGAAGTGGGATGGCATCGGCGGCAAGCTCACACTGGATTCCATGCCCAAGGAGGACGCTTCGGTCTATCGGATGCTGCACCGCGCCGATTCCATCGGGGTGTTTCAGGTGGAAAGCCGGGCGCAGATGTCGATGCTGCCGCGTCTTCGTCCTTCCACTTTCTATGACCTCGTCATTGAGGTCGCTATCGTGCGCCCCGGCCCGATCCAAGGCGGCATGGTGCATCCGTATCTCAGGCGCAAACAAGGATTGGAAAAAGCCACCTATCCGTCAAAGGAATTAGAAGCCGTGCTGGAGCGCACTTTGGGCGTGCCTCTGTTTCAGGAACAGGCGATGCAAATTGCCATTGTCGCTGCCGGGTTTACACCCCCGGAGGCGGACAAACTGCGCCGCGCCATGGCGACGTTCCGGCGTATGGGGACCATCGGTCTGCTCCGCGATAAATTTATCACGGGTATGGTCAAGAATGGCTATGAGCAGACCTTTGCCGAAGCCAGTTTCAAACAGATTGAGGGCTTTGGTGAATATGGTTTTCCTGAAAGCCATGCGGCAAGTTTTGCACTGCTGGTTTATGCGTCCTGCTGGCTGAAATGTCATTACCCGGATGTGTTTGCGGCGGCACTCCTCAATTCGCAGCCCATGGGATTCTACGCCCCCTCAGAGATTGTGCGTGATGCGGCAGAACATGGCGTTGACATGCGTGCGCCGGATGTGAATTTTTCAGATTGGGACAACAAGCTGGAAACCGGTCCGGCTGCCATAGACAACCTGCATCCGCGCCATAACGAGATGCGCGCGGATATTCACTCCAAACACGCCGTTCGGCTTGGCTTTCGCCAAATCACAGGCCTTCGCCAAGAGGAACTCATCCGGCTCGCGACCCTACGTGGCAAGGGTTATGATTCCGTCCGCGATGTCTGGCTGCGCGGCGCGGTGTCTGTATCCACCATTGAGCGGCTGGCTGATGCCGATGCCTTCCGCTCATTAGGGTTAGACCGGCGTGATGCGCTCTGGGCGGCGCGTGGTCTCAATCGCGTCGGCGGACAGGAAGATTTGCCGCTGTTTTCGATTGTGGCGGACCCAACCCGCGAAAGGGATTTCGGCCT
>JANOYJ010000073.1:0-1734 GCA_031428815.1 Phyllobacterium sp. | reverse complement strand
TCAAGGCGCCGTCTGAACTCGACAACCGCCTGATCATCGTCGTCGATCCCATGCTCGCAACGGCGAATTCGTCAATCGCGGCAATTGATAAGCTGAAAGAGCGCGGCGCCAACAATATCCGCTTCCTCTGCCTGCTCGCCGCGCCCGAGGGCATCGAGAAGTTCACCACGCACCACCCGGACGTGCCGATCTTCACCGCCGCCATCGACAGCCATCTCAACGAGAAGGGCTATATCGTTCCCGGCCTCGGCGATGCGGGTGACCGGATGTACGGGACGAAGTGATTTTGACAAACTCGTTCCTTGAGAAGAATAATGGACTTAGCGACTTTATTTGACGTCATCTTGTCTCAACTGAAGGCGGCATTTGATGAATTAGCATTTACGGTTCCACCGGAGAAGACGGCCAAGCAGTTTTTGACAAACTTTGCCAAAATTGTTATCTTTGGCCGAAGGAGATTTCGACATGGCTACGATGAATATCTCACTCCCCGAACAGATGAAGACTTGGGTTGAAGCGCAGAGCGAGTCCGGAAAATACAGCAATAGCAGTGATTTTGTCCGGGATCTGATCCGGCGCGAACAGATGCGCAAGGAAAAGATCGCGCATGTGCAGAAGATGTGGACTGAGGGGCTAGAGAGCGGCATTGGCACGCTGACCCGCGATGAACTACTTCAGTCCGCGAGAGAACAATACGCCCGCAACCAAAATGCTCTTTGAGCTTACACCAGCAGCGGAACAGGATGTCCGCAATATTTATGAGTTTGGGCGAATTACCTTTGGCGAGAGGAAGGCTGAATCGTACTTTCTCGAGCTGTATGACGCTTTCGACCGTATAGGCGAAAATCCTAGGACAAACCCTGAAAGGCGTGAGGTGGAGCCGTCGGCACGAATCCATGTTTTTCATGCCCATCTGATCTTCTACAGAATTGACAACAACCACGCGGTTGTCGTCCGTATCCTCCACGGCTACACCGATTGGCAGAGTGGGTTAGACTTCTGACACAAATCACGCGTCCAAAAAACGGCCGTCAACGCCGCTGGAACGGCCAGACAAACTGACGTGTAAACTCCGCAGGAACGGGATCACCCCGGATACCGGTTTCTGATGGCCACTCGCCTTTTGGCATGTGATAGGTGCCGAATAACCGGTCGATCCACGGAAAATGCACTGCGAAATTCTTATCAATCGGCTCCATTGCGTGGTGCCAATGGTGAAATCTTGGCGTGACTAGGATCTGATTCAGCACCGGCACATCAAAGCGCATGTTGACGTGGTTGAGTGTTGCTTGAATGGCGACAATGACGAGCCAAATGTAGAGCGCTTCTTGCGAAAATCCGAGCGCGAAGAGGGGAACAAGGATGAGGGCACGGGTGACAATGATGTCGACGACATGCAGGCGTGAGCCGGCGAGCCAGTCCATCGCCTGTGACGAATGATGAATGGCATGAAACGGCCAAGCCCAACGTATCCGGTGGAAGCTGCGATGCACCCAATATTGTGCGAGATCGGCAACCAGCATAATCGCGAGAACTTCCAGCACCAGCGGCAATTTTCCGGGATCAAATCCTGAAAACTGCGCATGAAAAGATTGTGCGACAAGCGTTGCCGGGAGCAGGGTAAAGAACGTCATCAATTCGACCGCGACATGACTGACCAGAAAATAGATCCCGTCCGTGGTCCATTCGGCGCGGAATATTCCTTGATCGACTTTAAGCGGGAATAAGCGTTCA
>JANOYJ010000072.1:0-4758 GCA_031428815.1 Phyllobacterium sp. | reverse complement strand
GTCAGTTTTCAAATCAACGGCTTTCGAAAATCATGTCAGGCTTATGCTAGAGTAAAAATCCGCCAATTTTGCAAGAGCCGGATGATGAATCGTGCGCCTGACGTACTCTTCGATGCGTGGCAGATGTTTTAGATAGTCCCGCTTGCCGTCGCGTTTATCGAGGCGCACGAAAATGCCAAGAACTTTGCTGGCGCGTTGCAGGGCCGTAATTGCATAGGCTTGCCGGAAAGCGGTTTCATCAAAAGCGCCGAGCGCCCGACGCGCATCGACATAAGACTGGACGATTTGGGCTTCAACATCTTGCGGGATCGTCACCCGCGCGTCTTGTGCAAGCGATGAGACATCATAGGAAAGCGGGCCATAGAGCGCGTCTTGAATATCGACAAGGCCTAAGCGCTCGATACCGGATTTGTCGTCGCGCCAGATGATATTGGGCGAATGATAATCACGCAGGATAAGGCCGGTTTCGCTCTTGCTCGCGAAAACAATGAGTTCATCCCATGCGGCTTCGAACTGGGCTGACTCTGCCTGCGTGACGTCCCTGTTCAGGCGATAGGGAAAATACCAATCCAGCATCAGCTTCGCCTCGATCATCAAGGCGTCGCGGTCATAGGGTGGCAGGGTATAAGACCTGTCGTCGCCGTAAGGCAGATCGCGGGCAATGCCATCGACATGCAGCTTGGCAAGCAATTCAGCGGCTGCGCAATAGCGCTCTGATATAGGCATGCCGGAATCATCGGTGATCTTGCCTTGTCCGAGATTTTCCATCAGCAGAATGCCGTGATCGAGATCCTCGGCGATGACGCTTGGCGCGGCAAAACCATGGACTTTCAGTGCCTTTGCCACGGCAACAAATGGCGTCACCGTCCAAGTTATCCGCGCTGTTTGGCGATAAGAACGGCCATTGATGACGGGAGACAAGTCCGGCTTTTCCAGATGGTCCATCAGGATCAATGCTTCTCCGTCCGGGGTGTCGATTCGCTCAAACGCGCGGGTCGAGGCGTCGCCTTGAAACCAGCCGCGATGCGTTTTACCGAAATTGTGTTGGACGAGAAATTCGCGGATTGCCAGAGAACGGACAATTCGCTCCAGCGCATCCTCAGGTCCGTCGATATGCACCGTTCGGCCATTTTCCAATTCGGAAATTTCGAGATGGATTGAAGTATTTGGTAGAAAATCACCCGCGCGCTCGGGCCATTCTATCAATGAAATCCCGCTGCTCACCGCCTCGTCAAAGCCGAGTTCCTCAAGTTCATGCGGTGAAGTCAGCCGGTAGAGATCAAAATGGCTGACGGGAATGCGCGTAGTGTAAGTTTGCACCAACGTAAAAGTCGGGCTTGGAACGTCGAGTTCCAGATCATCCGCCATAGCCCGGATAAAGGCGCGGGCGAGCGTCGATTTACCTGCGCCAAGATCGCCCGAAAGAGCGAGAACATCGCCCTGTTTCAATGCGCGGGCAAGGTCTTCGCCAAGGCGATCCGTCGCTTCTGCATTCTCAAGATCAACAACCAACGGCACGAAGGGCTACTCCGCGGCCACGCCGAATTTCTCCGGAACGATAGGGAGGCGGCAGATGACTTTGGTGCCACGATCCGGTGCGGTTTCAATCGAAACGCTGCCGCCGTGCAATTCCACAAAACTCTTGACCAGTGCGAGACCAAGGCCGGTGCCGCGCTTGCGTGAATTATTGCTGTCCTGTTGAAAGCGCTGGAAAATCGTTTCTAAAATATCTTCTGGAATGCCTGGACCGCTATCGGTGACCGAGAATTCAAGCTGCGAGTTTTGACGGCGGCAGGCCACGATCACGTGGCTGTTTTCCGGCGCATGATTGGCGGCATTTGACAACAGATTGAGGAGCACTTGGCGCATACGCTGCGGATCGGCGCGGAAGACTTTGACCGATGGCTCAATCTCAACATCTACCGTGATCTTATTTTCGCTGAAACGGTCGGCAGACGCTTCTATGGCAGCATGGATCAGCTCCGCCGTTTGAACCTCCGCAAGGTCAAGTTCCATGACCCCGGCATCGATGCTGGCGAGATCAAGTATGTCATTGACTGTCGCCAAAAGCACCGATGAGGATGTTGAAATATGATCGAGATAATCGCGTTGCTTATCTGTGAGCTCGCCCGTGGCCTGTAACTCCAAGAGCTCGGTGAAGCCGATGATATTGGTCAGCGGTGAGCGCAATTCATAGGAAACGTGCTGGACGAATTCATTTTTCAATTGGTCGGTACGCTGCAGCGCTTCGTTGTGTTCCATCAAGGCGCGCTCGACATTCACGGTGTCCGTGACATCGATAAAGGTCAGCATGGTTTGACCCTTGGGCAAGGGCACTTGTGCAAAGGCGAGAACCGCGCCGCTCGACAACTCGATATGGCCGGATTTTGACTGACGGGATTCGTCAAATCCGGTAACAACTTCGACAAATTTGGACCACTGGTTGGCCGTTGTAAGTTGCTCGCAGAAGGTTTTGATCGCAGAGATATGCGCGCCTTCGACGACCAACTCATCCGGCAGCGCCCAAAGTACTGAGAAGGCAGGGTTCGACAGGCGCACCTTGCCATCGGAGCCGAATACAACAACACCTTCGGCCAAATGATCCAAGGTTTCGCCTTGGATTTTTACCATTGTGTTAAAGCGGCTTTCGAGATCGAACTTCTCGGTCAGATTTTCAAAGACCCAAATCGCGCCACCCTTGGGCTGCGGATTGGCGAGCACACGCAAGGTCTTGCCGTCCGGCAAATACCACCAATGCTCGGCCGCTTCTGGAGAGCGGTATGTCGACAACATAGACTCCCGCCAACGCCGCCATTCGGGCTGTTCCGGCAATTTTCCATCGCTGCGCAAGCGATCCAAAACAGCGCCGGTGTCCGGCGCACTGTCGAGATAGGAAGGCTCAAGACCCCAGAGCTTTTGGAATGCGTTGTTGTAGAAGCGCAGCCGCTGCGAAGCGTCGAACATGGCAACAGCGGTGGTCAATTGGTCCAGCGTATCGGCGTGGCTTTGCAGGGTGCGTTCAAATTCTTCGCGGATAATTTCCTGTTCACTGATGTCGAGCGCAATACCCGCGGAGCCGGACGGAACTGAAATATCCGTCACTTTGAAGACATGGCGATTGCCTCCAGCAACGGTCGTCAACTGGTTCTGAAAAACACCCTGACGATCGCGGTGTTTTTCGACGCTTTCCCGGGCTTGAGTGCCGAAAAGCTCAGTCATGGGCGCAGTAGGACCGCCTTCCATCATGCTCTTATAGAGGCGGTTGGCCCAGTTGATGGTCCCGTCAAGTCCGCGTTTCCACGCGGGCATCGGCAATGCGTCAAACAACGAAATTAGGGTCAGGTAGGCAGCGTTCAGTTCCTCGAACTCCGCTTTCAATCTCGCATGTGCTGACTGCAATTCACCCAAGCTGACAAAGCGCACAAACGCGGCAGCGCCCGATGTGCGGCCTTGCACTTCAAGCGGCATGCCCGATGTGGTTTCGACGGTGATATCAAAGGGTGTCGCCTTATCGCGTAACGAGGCGATCGCTCGATCCAAGGCGGCAGCTGAAAGTGGCAGGAGCCAACGACCGAAAGCAAGGAATGAGGCGCGATCAGCAGGCGCTCCACTGCTTGGTGGGAGATTGCCGACGAGTTCGGGTTTGTCAGCAGCGCGGTCCCAAATCACTACACGGTTATCGCGGCTGGCGAGCAGCGCGTCGGCGCGTTGCAGCGAGGCGGAAAGGTCAGAGACCCGACCGCGCAAATTTTTGTTTTCGCCGGCAATCTTGCCGCGTTCGCGGATCAGCCATACAGCGGACAAAAGCGCCGCACCCATTGCGCCCGAGAACATCGCGAACTGGATGACTTCCAGCGAGCCAAATCCCGCCGGCAGACCGAGCTTTGTGATCAAACTCTCTTGAGCAAAGGCATCAACAGGCGTTGCGGCCGCCAAAATGCCCATAGCGCTCCCACTGAAGCGCCGGGCGTGATGTTTTAGCAATTTGGTCTTTTGGAACCGCCGCATGGATCGCCCGAATTTGTCCGGCAACATGCCAGACCCGTTAGCTACACTATGAACGCTCAAACTTACCCCTGGCATGTCCTGTCCTTGTACCGCATGGATCAGACCACCCTGTCACGCATCCCTCTTTTCCGGAACAAATACATCGGCCGGGGACGTCGCGAATCAGTGCAACATAGCGGCTTGACGAATCGGCGTGAAGCCTTTTGGGCGCAAAAATAAACCCGCGCTCAAGTCAAGGGCGCGGGCTCAATATGTTGTGGGTTTTTGGTTAGAAATCAGTACCTGTAGTGTTCAGCCTTGAACGGGCCGGTTTGTGGAACACCGATATAGGCCGCTTGTTCATCTGAAAGCGTCGTCAACCGCACACCCAATTTGCCAAGATGCAGGCGGGCGACCTTTTCGTCGAGGTGCTTCGGCAGGACATAGACCTGGTTGGTGTACTTTTCGCCATGGGCGAACAACTCGATCTGCGCCAAAACCTGGTTTGAGAAGGATGCCGACATTACAAAAGACGGATGGCCGGTTGCGTTGCCAAGGTTCAAAAGACGACCCTCAGAAAGAAGGATCATGCGCTTGCCACCCGGGAATTCGATCATGTCGACCTGTGGCTTCACATTGGTCCACTTGAAGTTCTTCAAAGCGGTAACCTGAATTTCATTGTCAAAATGGCCGATATTGCCAACAATCGCCATGTCTTTGAACATACGCATATGTTCAATGGTCACAACGTCCTTGTTGCCGGTCGTGGTG
>JANOYJ010000071.1:0-5068 GCA_031428815.1 Phyllobacterium sp. | reverse complement strand
TCGAGGCGGCGTTTTATGCGGTGGCCTTCTATTCCATTGCGCCGTTTTTCTTTTTGTCGAGCGGTCATTTCGTCGTGCCGGATGGCCCGCTGAATTTCTTTCTGTTTGCCGCATTGTGGTTGGTTCAACCGTTGCTACTTGGTGACGAGACCAAGTCTCCAATTTTGCGATGGTTAGCCACGGGCGCTGCGCTTGCATTGGCTTTGATGTCAAAATATCAGGCCGTTTTGTTCGGTCTCGCCGCGTTTATCTATATGCTGGGAAGCGATAAGGGTCGAAAGATCCTGCAAACCAAAGGCCCTTGGCTCGCTCTTATCATCGCGGCGCTGGGGCTCATTCCCGTGCTTGTCTGGAATGCCCAACACGATTGGATTTCACTGGCATTCCAATCGGGACGTGCGGGAGATGGCGTATCGCTGCACCTTCAAAACTTTGCTTTGATGATGCTCGGGCAAAACGCCTATCTTCTACCTGGGACTTGGGTCGTCGCACATTACATGATTTGGCGGGCTTTTTCTGGTCCAAAACACGGTGATGAGCCCCTATTTGCAACACTTGCCGCCGTCCCGATTCTGATTTTTGACGTAATTGCCCTCGTGAGTGAGAGGAACCTGCCGCATTGGCCGATGTCCGGATTTTTGTTTGCCTTTCCACTGATCGGGTTGTGGAGCGTGGAAATGAAACAACGATTCGATCGCTTCATCGGTTGGGCGTTCAGGCTACCGACAATCCTGTTACCTGTCATCGCATTGCTATTGGCGCTTCAGACCCATACGGCGATTTTCACGCGATACCTCTTTGAGAAGTCGCCACAGGGCGACGTGGATTGGCAACTGGTTTCGTGGGACTCACTTAAGCAAGACTTCAACAAGCGTGGCATAACACAAGATCAAAATGCGTTCATGGTACCCATGACATGGACCGAAGCCGCACGCGCCGCCTACGCGCTCGGCCCGGATATTCCGGTCGCAGCGCCGCTTTTCGACCCCCGGCATTTCGCGTTTATGCCGGATGTTCGACTGGCCGGACGAAACAATGGCTACGCGATCTCCCGCGCTCCAATCGGACAGAGCGAGCAAGCAAAGAAACGAATCGTGAGCATGCTCAGCGCGTACAAAATAACAGGCCAAGGCTGGAGCATCTTACAAACGCGGGCAGGCTTTCCCGCATTCGAGATTGTCGTGGTTCCAGTCGTACCGCTCTAGGCATCCCGCCACGTGACGAGCTTCGTCACCGAATAATTAAACACGGAACTCATCAAGGCTCCAGCCAATCCGGCAATAGCCACACCGGATTGCCATTGATAAATTTGCACCGATACGCTGATATTGGCGATGGCACCCAGACTGCAAACTGCACAAAAAGACAACAGCCCGGTAAGAATACGCCAACCTCGAAGCTTCATATGAGCGTATGTGAGATTATTGTTGATGAAAAAGTTGCTGGTCATTGCAACGAATGTAGCGACGAGCTGACTGGTCGCAAAAGTTACCTGCATTGGTCCTGTTAGAAAATACAACACCGACATATGCACCAAGACACCGAGCATGCCGACCAGCGCAAACAGCAGAAACTGCGTCGGAAAAAGTCCGCCTGTATATCGCGAGACAAGCAGCCCTAAAAATTGCATCGTAACCAAAAGGCCAAGTTTGCTGTCGCCGTGCAAGCGCTCTTTGAATGTGAATGGCACCTCACGAATGGTGAGTTTCGGTCCCATGCGACTGACAATGTCAAAAAGGATTTTGAATCCGTCATTTGACACATGCGCTGCCGCTTTGTCTGCAACGTCACGCGTGAGCATGAAAAAACCACTCATCGGGTCTGAAACCAAGTCTCCAGTGATACGGTTAGATAGTTTGGTCGCCAATTCGCTGCCTTTGGCCCGTGTCCGGTTGAATCCTTCAGTGGCAGATCCCTCACCGGCATAGCGTGTGCCCACCACCAGATCGGCACCATCGCGGATTTGTTTCAGCATTTCAGGTAGGATTGTCTCATCATGCTGAAGATCGGCATCCATGATGACAATTACAGGCGCGGATGCCGCCATCATGCCTTCAAGGCAGGCGCCGGAAAGCCCGCGACGACCGACGCGCCGGATACAGCGGACATTCGGATGCGACTGCGCAAGGGCTCTCGTGATTTGCGCTGTGCCGTCGGGACTGTTATCATCGACAACGATAACCTCGTACGGAATATCTTTCAGCACCTGCCCGATCCGCTCCACATTGATCGGGATGTTCGCCGCCTCGTTATAGCTTGGAAGAACGACCGTAAGTTCAGGTGCAATCATAACTCTGGCAATTCACAAATACGTGGTTGGGCGCAAGATCGTGCCCTACTAGGGCATTTATTGGCGCAGATATACTCGCAAAACGTCAGAGGGGCTGATAATTGTCAACAATGGACCAGTCGCCAGATACTCAATGCGAACGTCTGCGCGTCATTGCCTGCGGCGCGATTGCTCGTGAGGTGCTGGCCATCTGCGAGGCCAACCAACTCAACCACATCGATCTCGTCTGTCTGCCCGCGATTTGGCACGTTTACCCGCAAAAAATCGGTCCCGGTATGCGCGACGCCATCGCCAAGGCGCGCGAAGAAGGGTTCGAGCGGATTTTTATTGGCTACGCCGAATGCGGCACACAGGGAGAGCTCGACAAAATTTGCGCCGAAGAGGGCATTCAAAGGCTCGAAGGGCCGCATTGCTATTCGTTTTTCACCGGAAACGCGACTTTTCTGGCCGGAACTGAAACCGAAATCAGCGCCTTTTACCTCACCGATTTTCTCGCCCGCCAATTCGAGGCCTTCGTCATTGAGCCGTTGAAACTCAACGAGCACCCCGAACTGCGCGATATGATTTTTGGCAATTATACGAAAATCGTTTACCTTGCCCAAACCCATGATGAAACCTTGCAAGAGAAAGCAAAATGGGCGGCGGATTATCTCAAGCTCGACTATGAGTACCGCTACACGGGTTATGGTGATTTGACACCCGAACTCGCCCGCGCCTGACCCATTTTGGCATTGCAGCAGGTTTATCTTGACCTTGCCAAAAAATACCTGCCAGATAGTGCCAATTACCTTTGAAAATTCATGAAATTGTCACCACTTCGACGTGATGGTGTGGTCCGGAGTGTCATGATGGACCGCGATACCTACGAGCCGACCGAACAGGTGGAAGTTTTAGAAATGGATGCACCTGTCGGGGAGCGCAAACTGGGGCGCGAAAAGCGCGTACACCGCACGCTTTCGAACGTTTTGCGGGAAATTGCCGAGCGGCCGGACGACAATTTCACCATTGAGGATGTGAGAGACGCTCTCGCCGACCGCAGTTTTGCGACACTGCTGTTTCTTTTTGCCGCGATAAATCTCATTCCGCTTCCCCCGGGAAGTTCAGCATTTCTCGGCCTGCCACCGCTTATTATCGCAGCCCAAATGATTTTTGGCCAAACTAAAGTCTGGCTGCCGAATTTTATTCTGCGCCGTCCAATCTCTTCCGACAGGTTTAAACAGGTCGTCGAGAAACTGACGCCTTGGCTTGTGCGGGCGGAACGGCTGGTGAAGCCGCGTTATTGGCCATTTCCCATGCAAGTTGCCGACCGGATCATCGGCGTCGTCGCCTTTATTCTATCACTGCTTCTGGTGGCTCCCATCCCGTTCGGCAATTGGCTGCCCGCTTTGGGCATCGCGCTGTATGGCCTTGCACTGTCCGAACGCGACGGTTTGTCCTTTGGCCTTGCGACTGCCGTCACTCTGGTTGCCCTTGGCGTGATAGTCGCAATTTTTGGCTCAGCCGCACATCTGGCGCATATGTTCGGCCAATTTTAATCCACAAAACTATCCCCGTTTGGGGCGTGATTTATTCCCATACACCAGTGTCGCAGATAGGTGTCGCTTTTGAAGGTTTGGGCGTCGTGCCATAACCAGCCAAACGCCAAGCCAAAAGCAATCAATCAAAAATCAGGAGCATATTCATGGCCGACCTCATACTGGTCTATTGGCGCGATATTCCGGCGCAAGTCATCGTCAAAAAAGGCCGCACAGCGGCCAAGCGCGAATTGTCGCTGCGCTTCACTGAAGCCATCGACATGTGCGCCATGCGCACCGGTGCCGGCGACAGCGAAGCCTACCTCGCCGAATGGCGCAAAGCCGCACCTGTTGAAGTGAGCGACGATCTGGAAGCCGAAGCCGATAAGGCACTCGCTGACATTGAATCACAATATGACCGTGATCGTTTGATTGCGCTGGTCAAAAGCGGAGGCCTTGCCGATGGTTGAAACGCCTGCCAAGACCCCCGCGAAAAAGCCCGCACCAAAACCTGAAATCGGCCCTGTCCGTTTTGCTGCGGATGGTCGCCGTCGCCGGACATTTACGATCAAATATTGGTCGATCCGTCATTCAGGCCTCCTGGAAAAATTCTATAACGGTGTCGAAAAGACGCTCGTTTTCGCCGCTCCGCTTTTCAAGGCCATCGGCCATGAACGGTTGGAAAGACCGATGGCCGCAATCGAGCGCGGCGTGAAGGGCGCTTTGTTCGACTGCCGCATGTGTGGAAAATGCGCACTCTCCTCCACCGGCATGTCATGCCCGTTGAATTGCCCCAAGCAATTGCGCAACGGCCCCTGCGGCGGTGTCCGCGCCAATGGCAATTGTGAAGTAATCGGCGATATGCCCTGCGTCTGGGTCAAAGCGTGGGAAGGCTCCCGCGACATGACAGGCGGCGATAAAATTCTTGACGTGCAAAAGCCCGTCGACAATTCCATTAAAGAAACATCAGCCTTTCTGCGCATCATCCGCGAAAAGACCATGGAGAATGCCGCACAATGAGCCCGGATGTTCATCCTCTCGATCCAAGCCTGCCGCTTGATCCCCTGCCCGGCCATTCCTCACGCGGTCGTCTGGAGCGTGTGCTGCGCCGCGGCGAGTTTTCGGTCACTGCCGAGTTGAACCCGCCTGACAGCGCCAACCCCGAAGATGTCTACGAACGCGCCCGCATTTTTGACGGCTGGGTTGATGCGATCAACGCCGTCGATGCCTCCGGTGCCAATTGCCACATGTCCTCCGTCGGCAT
>JANOYJ010000070.1:0-9726 GCA_031428815.1 Phyllobacterium sp. | reverse complement strand
GATGCGGGTGTTGATGTTTGCTATGAAATTCATCCGGGTGAAGATGTGTTTGATGGCGCAACGTTCGAGATTTTCCTTGATGCGCTGAAGGGCCACAAGCGCTGCATGATCAACTATGATCCGTCGCATTTTGTGCTGATGCAGCTCGACTATCTCGCCTTTATCGACATCTATCATGAGCGCATCGGCGCGTATCACGTGAAGGACGCCGAGTTTAATCCGGATGGGCGTCAGGGCGTTTATTCCGGCTTCCAGTCATGGACCAACCGCGCCGGACGTTTCCGCTCACTGGGCGATGGTCAGGTGGATTTCTCGGGGATTTTCTCCAAGCTCGCGCAATATGGTTTTGATCGCTGGGCCGTGCTTGAATGGGAATGCTGTTTGAAGCATCCTGAAGATGGCGCAGCTGAAGGGGCGCCGTTTATCAAAAACCACATCATTCGCCTCACCGAAAAAGCCTTTGACGATTTTGCCGGCGGGGCGCGCGATACAAAGCAGATCAAGCGCATGCTTGGCATTTAAGGGGAAAGACCATGGCAATCGAGGGACGCAAGGAAACGGCGGGCAACCGCATCCGCTACGGCATGGTCGGCGGCGGGCAGGGGGCATTTATCGGCGGTGTGCACCGGATCGCAGCGCGCATTGACGACCAGTTTGAACTGGTCGCCGGTGCGCTGTCGTCCAATCCGGAGAAAGCCAAGGCTTCGGCCAAGGATTTGGGTCTTGATCCCTCGCGCTCCTATGGCTCGTTTCAAGAAATGGCCAAGGCCGAAGCGGCACGACCGGATGGGATTGAAGCCGTTGCCATCGTGACGCCCAACCATATGCATTATCCGGCGGCCAAAGCGTTTCTGGAGGCAGGCATTCATGTGATCTGCGACAAGCCCGTCACATCCAATACTGCAAACGCCAAGAAGCTGGCGGCTTTGATTGCAAAATCCGGCAAGCTGTTCGTGTTGACGCATAATTACACCGGCTATCCGATGGTGCGTCAGGCGCGGGAAATGATCGAGAAAGACGTGCTCGGCAAAATACGTCTGGTTCATGCCGAATATCCGCAGGATTGGCTGACGGAAAGCATCGAAAAGACTGGCCAGAAGCAGGCGGCTTGGCGGGTTGATCCGTCGCAGTCCGGCGCGGGCGGGTCGATTGGCGATATCGGGACGCATGCCTATAATCTCGGCTGCTTTATCTCCGGTCAAAAGCTCAACAGTTTGGCTGCTGATCTCGACTCGTTCGGACCGGGCCGGGCGCTGGATGACAATGCGCATATCATGCTGCGCTATGAAGGCGGGGCCAAGGGGATGATCTGGTGTAGCCAAGTCGCGCCCGGCCATGAGAATGGTCTCAAGGTGCGCGTCTATGGCACCAAGGGCGGTATCGAATGGGTGCAGGCCGACCCGAACTATCTCTGGTACACGCCCTATGGCCAGCCGAAACAGTTGATTACCCGCGGCGGGGCAGGGTCAGGTCCGGCGGCAGCTCGGGCGACGCGTATTCCGTCCGGCCATCCCGAAGGTTATCTCGAAGGCTTCGCCGTGATCTATGCGGAAGCTGCGCGGGCGATCCGTGCGGTGCGCAAGAAGAATGGAAAGGTTCCGAAAGACGTCGTCTACCCGACCATCGAGGACGGCCTCGCGGGCATGGCGTTCATTGATGCCTGCGTTGCCTCGAACAAGAAGAACGGGGCTTGGGTCAAGGTTTGATCTGAATTTCAAACTTGGCGGTCTGCGATGAAAATCGGCATGTGCATGTATCTCTGGACCGCAAATGCGTAAACGTAGCGGCGGCGTGATTATCAACTTGTCCAGTGTTCAGGAACACGCCTGTCAGGCCGGTGTCATGGCTTATGTGGCCAAGGGTGCGATCACACTATGAAGAACCGGCCGACTTTATCACCTTTCTCGCTTCCGACCGGGCGGGGTTTATCACGAGGCTCCGACCATGTGGCAAGTAATCACTAGGGAAAAATGGTAATGATGCAGGTCCAAGATCATGCAGATGCGACGCGATGCACGTTATTGAGGTCCAGCCCCAGCAGCATACGCATATTCGGGCGGTCTCTGACTAAGGATTCGATGGTATAGGCTGAAAGCACGTCAAAAAACGCGTTTAAGGCTTTTCTCAGAGCACTGTTTAACGCACAGGAATCAATCAGCGGGCAATCCGCCTCACCATTCTCAAAACATTCGGCCATGGCAAAATTATCTTCGGTGATGCTCACCACATCCAATAGCGTGATTTCAGACGCAGGCTTTGCCAAGCGAATACCGCCGTTACGGCCGCGCAAAGTCTCGATGATGCCATCCTCGACCAATGGCTGAATGATTTTGAACAAGAACATTTCAGAGATCGAATACGCATGGGCAATTTCGCTGACCCGCACATGCCCGCCATCACTTGCTGCGCAATACATGAGGGCGCGAATGGCATAATTGGTTTGGCGAGTGAGACGCATTCAACAGACCTTGTCGACGAACAGAGATATTTAGACTCAATCTATCAAGTTATGAGATCAAAGCGAAGCGGAAATCGATTTGAGGTTTGACGCGTCAGTTTTGAAATGACGCCGCGCGCGCTTCAATCAGCTGTTTGCTGGGGATCTTCACATCTGATACTTGGCCATATCGTGCCAGTAGCCTTAATACCGAATATCCCAGATCGATTTCGCCGCGAAAAAGTGAGAAACTTGCAGACCAAGGGAAGGCATGGTGGTTGTTGTGCAAACCTTCGCCGTTCATTGAGAGTAAGTTGACCAACATATTGTTGGTGCTGTCATCGCCTGTATTAAAGCGGCGGGTGCCGAAGAGGTGACCAAGGGAGTTTACGGCCCAAGTACTGTGCAAGTGGAAAAGCGCCCGGAGTGCCCCACCGGCAAACAATCCGGACCAATAACCGGCCATGGTGCCATACCAAGCAAAGCCGATGAGCCCCGGCACGACCCAACCCAATGCGACCCAGAGCCAATACCAACGGTCGACGAATAGAATGAGGCGGTCCTTTTTTAGATCGCGGATATAGTCAATGTAATTGTAAAGGCGGCCTGAAAGAACCCAGCCGATATGGCCGTCAAAAAACGCCTTGATGGCGGCCCATATTCCCTGCACAGCGGCTTTGGGCGAGTGAGGATCACCTTGTTCGTCACTATGATGATGATGCTTGCGGTGAACCGAAACCCACGTGCGGATTTGCCCCTGCATCGCCGCTGAACCCAATATGCCGAGCGTAACGGTCACCCAAGGTTTGGCAGTGAATGATTTGTGGCAAAAGAGCCGATGGTAGCCAAGGGTAATGCCGAGTCCAGCCAAGAACGTGAATCCGATGATCATGGCGAGGTCGAATAAGGTGAAGCCGACCCTCCAGAACCACATTATCGCCAGCAGACCACCGACATGCACCACGATATTGGTGAAAATTGCGCCGATCTGCATGGTATCGATTTTAAGCGTTCGACCGCTAAACGGCGATTTTGTTGTGATGAGAGGTGGCCAGCGATGGTTCCCTTCCGCGTCCGTGAACTCCAAGCCAAAGCGTGGCTTTTTTACGGATCCGGTATTCAGATTTGCCATTAGTGGTTCCAATCTTTGACGTCGTTCCGGCATACAAGATTGGCGTGGCTAAACCAAGTCAACGGATAGAAATTTAGAATTAACTGAATTTTTTATCGACGGATGGAAACGAATGGTGGGCGTAACAAGGATTGAACTTGTGACCCCTGCAATGTCAATGCAGTGCTCTCCCGCTGAGCTATACGCCCATTCGTGCGGGGCTTACACCATATATGGTCGGGGGCGTCAATAGTTTCGCGATGCGATGAAAGCGACGTTACGCCGCTTTCAGCATTTTCTCGATTTCATTGACGAGATCGCGCAGATGGAACGGCTTGGACAGAATTTTCGCATCTTTCGGCGCGTTGGAATCCGGATTTAGCGCGACAGCGGCAAAGCCTGTAATAAACATGACCTTCATATCCGGATCGATTTCGGTCGCACGTCGTGCAAGCTCAATACCATCCATTTCCGGCATAACGATATCGGTGAGCAGCAATGAGAACGGTTCTTCGTGCAGACGTTGATAAGCACTCGCGCCATTGTCGAAATGACTGACTTGGTAGCCGGCCTTTTCGAGCGCTTTCACTAAAAAGCGGCGCATATCGTCATCATCTTCAGCCAAAAGAATTTTGTTCATTTTTTCCGTCCAAATTCAAATAGCCATCCGTGGCTAAACAGGCTCCTGCCTTGTTAGGTTAACACAACACCCGTCATGGTAAATATCGAGTGAAAAAATTGCTTCGAATTGAGAAAAAGTGATAGCTTTGCCAAGATAATTTGAATTGACCACGCGGGCAGGCAATGTTTGCCAGATGAATGAGAACGGGATAGATTTTTACTCACAATGAGTGCTGCACGCGATTTCCCTGATATTCCGATCTCAATCGTGCTTGAGCCCATCAAGCAGACATCGGCCTTTGTATTGAACTCCCCGCATTCCGGCCGTCATTATCCGCCGGTTTTCCTCGCGCAGTCGCGATTGGCGAACGACACGATTCGAAGATCTGAAGATTGCTTTGTCGATGAGTTGTTTTCACATGCTGTTGAACTTGGCGCACCACTTCTCACGGTCAATTTCCCCCGTGCCTATCTCGATGTGAACCGGGAGCCGTTTGAGCTTGACCCGAAAATGTTCATCGAGACCTTGCCTTCCTATGTGAACAGCCAATCTTTGAGAGTGGGCGGCGGCCTTGGGACTATTCCCCGCATTGTCGGTGACGGAATGGAGATTTACCGGCATCGCTTGCCTTTATCCGAGGCGCTTGAGCGCATCGAGACCATTTACCGGCCCTATCATAAGACATTGCGCGGATTATTGACGCGGACTCATTCCCGTTTCGGACGCGCAATTCTTCTCGACTGTCACTCGATGCCAGGAAGCATTCGGATCGGTGAAAGAGGGGTGAGGCCCGATTTCATCATTGGGGACCGGTTCGGTACCAGCGCCTCCAAGGATATTTCTCACGCCGCGCTTTATCTCCTGCAGGCGCAGGGCTTTATCGTTGCCCATAACAAGCCATACGCCGGTGGCTTTATCACTGAGCATTATGGCCGACCAGTGCAAGGCCTCCATGCGCTACAGATCGAGGTCAATCGCAGCCTTTATCTGGACGAACAGAACTGTCACAAGACGGATGGATTTTCGAGGTTAAAGCATGCGTTAGATCTATTTCTCGCGGACTTTATGGTCCTCGTCGAAGAGGATGCACTCAAACTACCAATGGCTGCTGAGTGACCATAAAAAGAGACCGCTCAGGCTAAGCCTTCGCGGTCCAAGTCAAGGGAGGAAACGCCCAAGGTGGGCATAGACAGAAACTCTGTCTGACATCAGATTATGTTGCGCTGCACAATTGTCAAGCGGAAATCTTTACTAAAAGGTAAATACCTCTAAGGCAATGAAATCATTATAAAATGCCTGAATTTTATAAAACCGGGGATATGAATGCCAGTCACCAAAGAGTTTTTGTTCGCACTTGCGACAGTCGCTGCCAAGGAGACTTTACCACGTTTCAGGCAGAGGGGGACAATCGATAACAAATATGAAATCGGTTTTGACCCTGTCACCGAAGCGGATCGTGCCGCGGAGACGGCGATACGGGCGCTGATCGAGAAAACATTCCCTGAGCATGGCATTTTAGGTGAGGAGCACGGTTCGGTGCGGCTCGATCACGATCAAGTTTGGGTTATCGACCCGATTGATGGCACAAGGGCATTCATATCCGGGCTTCCTGTTTGGGGAACTTTGATCGGGTTAAAGGAAAAAGAGATCGCCAAGACCGGTTTGATGTCCCAACCATTCACAGGAGAACTTTTCTTCTCGCTCAATGGTGTTTCTTATCTTGTCAAAGATGACTTGGAACAAGTTTTGAGAACGCGCGAGACCACGCTGCTTAAGGACGCCACGCTGTTTACGACCACGCCGCATCTGTTCAAGGGCAAGGAGCGCGAGCGGTTCGACAGACTTGAGAGCCAAGTCCAGCTCTCCCGCTATGGCTGTGATTGCTATGCTTATGCCATGTTGGCTGCCGGATTTATCGACCTCGTGGTGGAGACCGGCTTGAAACCCTACGATATTGTTGCGCTTATTCCGATTATCGAAAATGCGGGCGGCGTGATCACCTGTTGCGATGGTTCACGCCCGGAAAAGGCCGGTGACATTATTGCCGCCGCAACGCCGGAATTGCACAAAGCCGCGCTTGACATCATGAATTCTTGATCACGTCGCACTTGATCCCGGAACAAAGGCATAGAACGCGGCCATAAACTGCTCGCGGAAACTGTCCTTTTCCTGAATGATTTCATGTCGTGCGCCATCGATGGTGAGCAAGGCGCCTGATCGCAAACGTTGAACGTAACGCTCTATGGCTGCTGTCGAGACGACTTGGTCGCTGCCGGCAGCAACGATCAACGTAGGAATATGGATGCGGGCCTGAAAATCCGGATTGGCAACAGCGTCCATAGCACGGCAAGCTGCGTTGACCCATGTAATCGTCGGGCCACCGAGGCCAAGCAACGGATGTTCTTCATAAAGTCTGGAATTGCGGCGGTAGCGATCAGGATCAGATGTGAGCTTATTGCCGATAAACGGCTGGGTCTCGCGGGGGCGGCTGGAACCCACCATGTAGCGCTTTCCGAAACCGGTATAACGCAATATGCCGGAGAGCAATTTGATGGTCGGCTGGGCGAATGCCTGCTCAGTGAGTTCAATCAGCGGTGCGCTGAAGACCATGCGCTGGATGCGGTTTATCAGGCTTGGCGCGGCGAGCAAGGCGACCAAAGCGCCGGTGGAATGGGCGAGAATAAAAAATGGCCCGCGACAATCCGGTAAAACAATTTCGGAAAAAAATTGCTCAAGATCAGTGGCATAGTCGTTGAAACTTCTGACATAACCCTTGTGCGGGTCATCAATGAGACGATCCGAACCGCCCTGGCCGCGCCAGTCAAACGTTGCCACGCCAAAATTATGATTATTGAGATCGCGAATAGTCTCGAAATATTTTTCGATACATTCATTGCGGCCATTGAGGATGATAACCGTGCCCTTGGATTTGTCCTTAATCCGGTTGAATAGAGCGTGGCGAAGCCTGATGCCATCTGCTGTAACGAAGTGGCCAACGCTTGCTCCCGCAGGGATCGGATTTCCTTCGATTTCAAAGAGCTGACTGAACATGGGCACCGAGAGGTAATTTGACTGATCTTTGATTAGCTGAATTTGAGATAAAAGGGAATTAATGGCCTGAAAAGTTAAAAAACCGGAGGTCGATTGCTCGACCTCCGGCAAAGTTTGACCCGTCAGGAAGGGACGTTGCTAACGGATCAAATTCGAAACTGATCAGCGGCGGCTATCCCAACCGAATTGGATGGTGAAGCCGGGCTCGTTGCGGATATGATAGCGTGGTGCCCATCCGATGCGGCGGGAAGACAAAATGTAACCGCTTCCGGCATCAATCTTCAGTCTCACCAGCGCACCGTTGCGGCGGATGGCGATGACGCGATATACATCGCCGCGCAGTGAAATTTCTGCAACTCGCGCATAACCCTGTTGGCGAAGCATGCGGCTAATGCGGCGGGGCGACAAGTATTCGTCTTCTTGATGCCATTGAGGTTCGACATGGCGTGGGGGCAATGGACGGGCATGCTGTTCGCGAACGACGTTAAAACCTTCATCTGCATAAATGACTTCGGAGTCATTATCGTAGCCAGTGGCCAATACGGGTGTTGAAGCAAGTCCGGCAATAGCAACAAAGGCGAGAGCCGATTTGCGCAAAAGGGAAAGTGTCATTTTGGTCTCCATGAAGCCGGGATGTTTGCGGCTCTGATGTTTCGGTTTTAACCAGCATCAACTGAACCCATCCCGAACCGGTCGTTCATGTCCCATTCATTTTTTTCGACCGATGATTTTATCGGCCCTTGAAACAGAAATTCTGATTTCCCATCTTCCTTATGCAGTCGCCAGAACGGGGCTGCCACCCGCGCCGGAAGTGCTTTGAAGGTTTCCGCAGCGGTGTATTTTAACCCATGTCGCTCCAAGGAGGACCACTATGCGTAATTTTGACTTTTCCCCTCTCTATCGTTCCACTGTTGGCTTTGACCGCCTGTTTTCCAAGCTCGACGGGCTTGGCCAACTTGATGGCGTCCAGTCCTATCCACCCTATAATATCGAGCGCACCGGCGAAGATGCCTATCGCATCACGATGGCCGTTGCCGGTTTCAGCGACGATGAAATTACCATCGAGGCCCATGGCCACGCGCTGACGGTGAAGGGCGAGAAGCTGGAAGAGAAAGCCGAAGAGGGCGTTGAAGTCCTGTTCCGCGGCATTGCTTCGCGCGCCTTCGAGCGCCGCTTCCAGATCGCCGATCATGTCGAGATCAAATCGGCGTCGCTGAAGAACGGGCTTCTTTATATTGAGCTGAAGCGCAATGTGCCCGAGGAATTGAAGCCGCGGAAAATCGCGATCAATTCGGCCAATGACACCAAGCAGATTGAAGCCAAGGCCGCCTAATTTGGTGCCTTGACGTCATATCAGGCGGAGCCGGAAGGCTCCGCTTTTTTATGAGCGGTACGATTCAACAACCAATCCAGTGAAATTTTCCCCGGCCCGATGACGATAATGGCAAGTGCCATTGCTGCCCAAGGCAGATGGAAATTTGCCCAACCGTCTGGAATTGTCAGTTGAATCAAAGCCGTCATGGCTAAGAGACCGAAGGCGGCAAGGCGGGTGCCGAGACCAAATACCAGAAGCACCGGCAAGATGATTTCCGCTAGCGATGAGCCCCAAGCCATTAGTACCGGGAACGGATAGTCGTAGGTTTTACCGAAAATATGGAGCTTGAACTCCTCGGTAAACAAGAGTTCGGGCGTGTCCGATATTTGCAGAAAACCATCCCATTTGGTGAGACCGGATTTGAAAAACGGCACCGCCAGACCAAAGCGCAGCACTAGGCTGACGAGCGAGGTTGGGAAAAGTTTCGTCAGCAGGCTTTCAAGCCGGGCGATCATAATCAGAAGCGGCATGTCGTTCTTTCAGTTGTCATGCATGGAGGTGAACACACCGGATTGCAGCATGCCTTGAATATTGACGGCGAGATCAAAATTTGAATCGCAAACAAAGGCCGATTCGGTGGCCTCACCGAGTGATTTTCCTTGGATCAAAGCGCTCAAAAATAAATGTGTCGGCTCCGGGATGTGTCGAACATCAACCTCGAGCAGCGGTCGGGTAATGAGACCACATTCAGAAGTGGAAGGATCAATAACCGGCACCTCGCCTGCGGCACGATTGGCGGACATGATCGATACAGCGGCATAGGGTGAAGCAAACAGGCGTGTGGCCGGATGCGCCACAAAACGTGTCCCGAAAAGCGCATCAGGCGCGAGTGCAGCGAGCACTGTTCCATCTAGCGATGGCGCGTCGGCTTCATGATAGCTATCAAGCCAAAGCCGCTCGAGCCTTGCGACATCTGCCATAAAAGTATAATCGGTAAGCGGTTCGAATGTATCGAGAAATGCCGGGAACCCGGCACCATACTCAGCCATGAGCCGCGATTGCGGTGGATTGTTTTGGACAAATACTTTCGCCATCGCGGCAAAAAACTCATCGCCGACCAAACGGCGAATGGCCGGGAAATTCGCTTCCATCGCGCCGATCAAACCGACGGTGACATTGTTGCGGTAGAC
>JANOYJ010000069.1:0-3959 GCA_031428815.1 Phyllobacterium sp. | reverse complement strand
GTAAAATCGGTGCGGATCGTCGGCTTGGCCTCGACGTCGACATATTTCCAGTTCGGCAATTTCTCCGCCCAGCTGGGCGACAGCAGCAGTCCTTGCTTTTTCATCGAGGCAAAGTTTTCACCATTGATCCAGATGAGGTCGACGGACCCGCCTTCATTCTTGCCTGCTGCTTTTTCGCCAGCGCCGTCGCGAAAGTCGTTGCCGAAAAAGCCGCTGGCAAGAATGAAGGCGGCTCCGTCGATCTCATCTGGATCAATGGTGAAAACTTTGCCTCGATGAAAAAGCAAGGACTGCTGCTGTCGCCCGGCTGGGCGGAGAAATTGCCGAATTGGAAATATGTCGACGTTGAGGCCAAGCCGACGATCCGCACCGATTTTACCATTCCGGTCGAAGGTCTGGAATCGCCTTGGGGCATGGCCAAGCTGGTCTTCTTTTATGACACGGCGCGGACGAAAGCCGACACCCTGCCGAAGTCTACGAGTGGACTGGTCGATTGGGCGGCAAAAAACCCCGGCCGCTTCACCTATCCGCAACCACCTGATTTCATTGGCACCTCGTTTCTAAAGCAGGTTTTGAGCGAGACGATCGCTGACAAATCAAAACTGTTGGCTCCCGTCAACGAAGCCGAGTTCGCCAAGCTGACCGAGCCGATGTTTGCGCTGCTCGACAAATTGCATCCAAATCTTTGGCGGCAGGGCAAGACCTATCCGAAGAACTATCCCGACATGAAGCGCCTGATGAATGATGGCGAACTGGACATTACGTTTGCCTTCAATCCAGCTGATGCGACGGCAGGCATTGCGGCAGGTGAACTGCCAAACACAGTGCGTTCCTTCACCTTTCCGGGCGGAACGCTCGGCAACACTCATTTTGTCGGTATTCCGTACAATGCCAACGCCAAGGCAGGCGCGCTTGTTCTCGCCGACTTCCTGATTTCACCGGAAGCGCAGGCGCATAAACAAGACCCGAAAGTATGGGGCGACCCGACCGTCTTGAACATCAGTGCGCTGCCCGAAGCGGATAAAGCAATCTTCGCTTCGCTCGATCTTGGCATCGCCACCTTGAAGCCAGAAGAGCTCGGCAAAGCGCTGGACGAGCCGCATCCAACTTGGATGGAGCGCGTAGAAACCGAATGGAAACGCCGCTACGGCGCGGCGAACTGATTGATGAAACGGCGGGACAGGGCGCTGGCACTCGCTGCCGCCGCTTCGCCGTTTTTCGTTATCCTCATTCTTGCGGGGCCAGTACTGGCCGGACTTGCTGGAACCCTGTTTCCAGCCTTCGGTTACTTTCCGGTTCTCGGCGGAACGCATTTCCGGCTTGATGCCTTCAGTGAACTTTTCGCCGAACCCGGTCTTACCAAATCAATCCTCTTGTCACTGTTCACCGGCCTCACCGCCACAGCGTTGTCACTCGCCATCGTCATTGCCAGCATCGCCGCATCAAGTGGCACGAGTGCGTTTCGCTGGTTGACGAAATCCATCTCGCCGCTTTTGGCCGTGCCCCATGCCGCGGCGGCCTTCGGCTTTCTCTTCCTCTTCGCTCCGTCGGGCTTTCTCGTGCGATTGATCTCACCCGAACTCACCGGCTGGACCCGCCCGCCGGATATTCTCATTCCGAATGATCCGATGGGCTTCTCATTGATCGCCGGTCTTGTCATCAAGGAGGTGCCTTTCCTTTTGCTCATGGCGCTGGCTGCAATGGGGCAGGTGCGGATGAGCGAGAGCCGACGCTTGATCGCGGCTTTCGGCTATGGCCGTATGGCCGGATTTCTGATGGGGACCTGGCCGCAACTCTATCAACGGATGCGTCTGCCGGTTTTTGCTGTTCTCGCCTTTTCCGTCAGCGTCGTCGATGTTGCTGTTATTTTGGGTCCGACCAATCCTGCGACACTTGCCGTTCGCCTCATCGAATGGATGAATGATCCGGATCTTTCCATGAGGTTCATGGCGTCGGCAGGGGCTATTCTGCTGGCTCTGGTAACGCTCTTAGCACTCGCAATTTGGGTGGCGATTGAGCGGATAAGTGCGACAATACTCCGCCGGCAATGCGCTGATGGGCGACGCTTCACGCAGGACCGTTGGGCGCGGGGCGTCGCGCTCAGCCTTGCCGGTCTCACATCCGCAACGGTTCTGATCGGTCTCGCGCTCTTGGCGCTCTGGTCGGTGTCTGGCCTGTGGCAATTCCCGGACGCGCTTCCCGCAGGGCTCGCTTTGACGTCATGGCGAAACGCGCTGCCTCAAATGACGAGCCTGCTTTGGACAACCATCGTGGTTGCCTTCCTCTCCGCAGGAGTATCGCTACTTCTGGTCATCCTTCTTCTCGAGCGATCAAATCAAACCGGCACAGAACCAAACAGACGGCAATGGCTGATCTATGCGCCGCTCATCGTACCGCAAGCCGCATTTCTATTCGGGCTGCAATTGCTGATGCTCGGATCATCACTCAGCATATCAATTTCGCTTCTAGTTTTGGCGCATCTGGTGTTCGTTCTGCCCTATGTCTTCCTCTCATTAAGCGATCCTTGGCGGGGGTTTGATAGGCGTTACGAGCGGCTGGCTTTCGGGCTTGGTCAGTCGCGCTGGACAGTGTTCTGGCATGTGCGCCTGACCATGCTGCTGCGCCCGATTCTTGTCGCCTTCGCCGTCGGCTTTGCGGTCTCGGTCGGGCTTTATCTTCCGACGGTGCTCATAGGTGCAGGCCGCTTGACGACGATTACGACGGAGGCCGTAGCGCTCGCATCGGGGGGCAATCGCCGGGTCATCGGCGTTTATGCCTTCCTGCAAACGCTCTTGCCGTTCCTCGTCTTTCTGCTGGCTTCCGTGATACCTGCGTTGCTTTTTATGAACCGCCGCGCCATGAGGCACTAAAGCGTTTCCGCTTTTGATGGGACCATCAAAAGCATAGGACAACGCGACAAAGAAAAGACTAGAACGCATCAGCATTTCCACGAAATGCTGATGCGTTCTAGGTTCGGGAAATTCACCGCATGGCCGATGGCTTGATACTCGATAATGTGACGATTGCGCTCGATGGCAAAGTGCTGCTGGCGATCAATGCGCATGTGAACAAGGGCGACGTCTTGACCGTTATGGGGCCGTCCGGTTCCGGCAAATCGACGTTGCTCGCCTATATTGGCGGCTTCCTCGATCCGGTGTTTTCTGCATTAGGCACGGTTCTGGTTGATGGTATAGACCTCACCCAGATCCCAGCCGAAGAGCGCCATACCGGCATCCTGTTTCAAGACCCGCTGCTGTTTCCGCATATGTCTGTGGGTGGCAATTTGCTGTTTGCATTGTCGCCAAGTGTCAAAGGCCGCACCTCGCGACGTGAGCGCTGTGAGGCGGCCTTGGCAGGCATCGGCTTGGAAGGATTTTTCGACCGCGACCCGGATACCCTCTCTGGTGGTCAAAAAGCGCGCGTGGCTTTGGCGCGGGTTCTTTTATCCGAACCGCGTGCGCTATTGCTGGACGAGCCCTTCTCAAAACTGGACTTTGACTTAAGAGCACAAACGCGGGCGCTGGTTTTTGAACGGGCGCAAGATGTCGGACTGCCGGTGATTTTGGTGACGCATGAGCCGTCGGACGCTGACGCCGCAGGCGGTGAGATTTTCCGGATCGGCTGATGCAGAAACCACTCCCCATATTGCCGGTTTCCGACCGTATCGACGCTTTGCAAGCGGCACTCACAGAAATGGGAAATGCCGTCCTTGTCGCACCGCCGGGTGCCGGTAAAACTACGATTGTGCCGCTGGCGCTTCTTGATGCGCCTTGGCGCGATGACCGGATGATCCTCCTCCTCGGACCGCGTCGCCTCGCGGCCCGTGCCGCCGCGCGGCGCATGGCTGAATTGCTCGGCGAGGAGGTCGGGCAGACAATCGGCTATCGAATGCGGTTGGATTCAAAGGCGTCAGCTAAGACCAGAATCTTGGTGGTGACCGAAGGCGTGTTCGCGCGGAT
>JANOYJ010000068.1:0-6950 GCA_031428815.1 Phyllobacterium sp. | reverse complement strand
CCAGGACCCTGCCCGAACCAATCACCCCTTATAATCGCCTCGCGGCCGGTGTCGACCTGAAACGTATCGCCCTCGCCCGTTAAAAACTTGTCGATGCGAAGCGCCACATGCGGGAAGAATGTATAGGCCGCAAAACCGCCGCCCATGGCCGCGCCACCGAGGAGAATAATCCACAGCCAAGGCATGCCGGCGATGAAGAACATCGCCCCCCATGTCGCCGACGTCAAAATCGTCTGGCCCAAATCGGGCTGCGCCACAAGAAGGGCCGCGACAAGGCCGAACAGTATGATTGCAAACAGATTTCCTGGAATATCAGGACGCCGCGCATGTTCGGAAAACAACCATGCACTGGTGATAACGAAGGCAGGCTTCATAAACTCTGACAGCTGCAATGTCAGTCCCGCGATAGAAAGCCAACGCCTTGAACCCTTGACTTCCACGCCCACAAACAAGACCGCGATCATCAAAACAATGGAACCGGCCAGCATTAGAAATGCAAAGCGTCGCACCTGCTTTTGATCCATGAACGACACGGCAATCATACAGATCAGCGCCGGCGCCATAAACATGATCTGCCGCTCAACAAAGTGATAGCTATCGAGCCCGATGCGCTCGGCCACCGCCGGACTTGCGGCAAAAGACAAGATGACGCCCAACCCCATTAGCGCCAGAAACGCGCCGAGAAAATAGAGGTCGATGGTCCACCACCACCGTGCCACAGGCCCGCGATCCACGCGTGATACCATGTCAAATTTCCTCCATCTTGCGGATACCATTGAGGCTCAACACAGCCTGCCGGAAGGCATCGCCGCGCTTCTCAAAATTCTGAAATTGATCAAAGCTCGCACAGGCGGGCGAGAGCAAAACAACCGGCTCAGTCGCGCCGTCTTTCGCTGCATCGCGTGCCGCGTGTTGAACGGCAGCCTCAATCGTCCCGGCAATTTCATAGGGCGCTTGCTCGCCCAAAACTGCCGCAAATTGCGACGCGGCTTCTCCGACGAAATAGGCCTTGGCGATCCTTGGAAAAAACTCGGACAGCGCAGAGATACCACCCTCCTTCGGCAGGCCTCCGGCAATCCAATAGATGCGCGGGAAGCTCGACAGCGCAGGCGCCGCGGCTTCGGCATTGGTCGCCTTAGAATCGTTGACGAACAGGACGCGGCCCAATTTACCAACCTGCTCCATCCGGTGTGCAAGCCCCGGAAAGCTGCGAAATCCCGCTTTGATTTCCTGATAACCGAGCCCTACCGCACGCAGCGCCGCAAAAGCCGCCAACGCGTTTTGCGCGTTGTGCTGACCGCGCAAAGAGCCGATGCCCGCAAGGTCTGCGACCATACGGTGTTTGCCAGCTTTCGCCTCAATCAATTGCGAGCCTTCGGCGAAATATCCATTGGCAATCGGCGTCTGCTTGGAAATACGCACGACATTCCGGCCGTCACTTTCGAGCCGGTCTGAAATGTCTGAGCAATAGTGATCATCAACACCGATAATCGCGACATCACTACCCGCAACAAGCCGCGTCTTGACCTCAGCGTAATGTGCCATGTCGCCATGCCGGTCCAGATGATCGGGCGTAAGGTTCAACAAAATTCCCGCACTTGGATTGAGCGACGGTGCAAGGTCAATCTGGTAGGACGAACACTCCACCACATAGAATTTCTCAGGCGTCGGCTCATCCAGCGTCATCACCGCCGTACCGATATTGCCGCCCAATTGTGTGTCGCGACCGGCCGACTTCAACACATGCGCAATCAGCGCCGTCGTCGTCGATTTGCCATTTGTCCCCGTGATGGCAATGAACGGCGCGTCCGGCGCTTGACGTTTGCGTTCCCGCACAAACAGCTCAATATCGCCGATAATTTCCACCCCGGCAGCATGCGCCAGATCCACCGTCCAATGCGGCTTCGGATGCGTCAATGGTACGCCTGGGGATAGAACAAAAGCGTCAAAACCATCCCATGCGCTTTCGCGCAAGTTTTGAGTTTCTATCCCCAAATCCTGGCTATCTATCCCCAAAGAATTAGGGGCCTTCGCCGAAGTCATAAGTTTCGCGACACTGTCCGGATTATCATCCCATGCCACGACCTTCGCACCTCCAGCCCTCAACGCCAAAGCCGTCGCAATGCCCGACCCGCCAAGGCCGAACAGGGCAACAGTTTTATTGGCGAAGGTTTTGGCAGCGATCATCGGCTCACCGCAGCTTCAACGTGGCAAGGCCGAGCAATGCCAGCATCACGGAAATGATCCAAAACCGGATCACGACCTGACTTTCGGTCCAACCCAGCTTTTCAAAATGGTGATGGATTGGTGCCATTAGAAACACCCGCCTGCCTGTCATTTTGAAAAAGCCAACCTGAATTATAACCGACATTGCTTCCATCACGAACAGGCCGCCGATAATGCCCATCACAATTTCATGCTTGGTAGCCACCGCAACAGTGCCTATCAAACCACCCAAAGCCAGGGATCCCGTGTCGCCCATGAATATCGCGGCGGGGGGCGCATTGAACCAGAGAAAGCCAAGCCCTGCCCCGACGACCGTACCCGCGACAACGGCCAGTTCATTGGTGCCCGGAACAAAGTGAATTTGCAGATATTCAGCGAAGATCGCATTTCCCGAAAGATAAGCGATAATGCCGAAAGATGCAGCCGCAATCATCACGGGAACAATCGCAAGCCCATCCAGACCATCTGTCAAATTCACCGCATTACCTGCACCTACGATAACAAATGCAGCGAACGGTATGAAATACCACGACAGATCAACAATCAGGTTTTTGAAGAACGGAAATGTCAGCGACGAGGAAAACGGCGCAATGCCATTATTCATGATGATGTAGGCGGCGATTGAAGCCGCTAAGACCTCCAACAAAAGTCGCGCCTTACCTGAAAAGCCTTTGTCATTTTGCTGTGTGACTTTCAAATAGTCGTCATAAAAACCAATCGCGCCGAAGCACAATGTCACAGCAATAACTGTGATGACATAAACACTGGCGAGGTTGGCCCAGAGCAGCGTCGATCCCACAATGCCGGCTAAAATCATCAACCCGCCCATTGTCGGCGTGCCCGATTTCTTGAAATGTGTCTGCGGCCCGTCTGCTCGAATGGGCTGACCCTTGCCTTGCTTGAGACGCAGTTTGGCAATGATGCCCGGGCCGAATATCCAGACAATAATCGCCGCAGTAAACATTGCGCCGCCGGTACGAAATGTCGTGTAGCGGAACACATTAAAAATCGACGATTCATCCGCCAACGCACTGAGATAAAAGAACATCCCTAACTTCCCCTCGTACCCGGTTCAGGCCGCAGCCTCTGCCTTTTCGACCGGTTTGAATTTCTGTGTCATCTGTTCGACCAGCTTCGAAAAACCGATCCCGTTTGACGCTTTCACCATCACCACGTCGCCCGCACGAACGAATCCGGCAAGACTTGACGTCAGTTCTGACACGCTTTGGCGGTATTCGACTTTTAATTCAACCGGCAGCGCTTCGCTCAACACCGTGATTTCCGGTCCGGCCAGAAAAACCTTGTCAATTTTGGCGTCGATAATCGGCTCAGCGAGGTCGCGGTGCAAGCGAGCCGAAAAGCGGCCCAATTCAAGCATACCTCCCAAAACCGCAACGCGCCGTCCCTTACCCGAAACGTCCTGTTCGCCGAGCAACGACAAAGCCGCGCGCATTGAGGCCGGGTTCGCATTGTAGCTGTCGTCGATCAAAGTGAAGTGGCCGGAACCAATCGAAAGCACATGACGTTTGCCACGACCTTTCTCTGCCGTGAGCGTGCCGAGCGCGACAGCTACTTTTGCAACGTCCGCACCGACAACATGCGCCGCACCTAAAACGGCAAGTGTATTCTGCACGATGTGCCGCCCCGGCGCACCGATGCGAACCGATATGTCTTTACCGTCAATACGCGCAACAATATCGGAATGCTCCGAGTGGAGCGCGCATTTGATGAGTTTGAACTTGGACCGCGCATTCTCGCCGAAGCCGAGAATATGCGCCACGCCCGCCGTTTTTGCTGCATGCTCAAGCAGCCTGTACCTTGCATCATCGCGATTGAGGATCGCCGTGCCACCTGGCACAATGCCCTCAAATATTTCGGACTTTGCATCCGCAATCTCATCCAAATTCTTAAAAAACCCGAGATGTGCCGCCGCGATAATCGTGATGATTGCGACATCCGGTTGAACAAATTTGATGAGGTTCCGGATTTCGCCAGGATGATTCATGCCAACTTCAAAGACGCCATATTCGGTGTCTTCCGGCATTTTTGCCATGGTCAGCGGAACGCCCCAATGATTGTTGAACGATGCCGCTGAGGCGTGCACCTTGCCCACGGCGGAAAGACTATGGCGCAACGCTTCCTTGGTGGTCGTTTTCCCTGCTGAACCTGTCACGGCAATGATCTTCGCCTTGGTCCGCGCACGCGCGGCGAGCGCCAAACGCTCAAGCCCTGCCAAGACGTCGTCGACGACAATTAGCGGCGCAGTGAATTTGCCTAAAGCGGGCAGCTTGCCCTCGCAAACAACACACACAGCAGCACCCGAAACCATCGCGGCAGTGATGAAATCGTGGCCGTCGAAATTCTCGCCCTTAATGGCAAAGAACGCCTCGCCCTTGCCTGCGCTGCGGCTGTCGATTGTAATCCCCGTGATGCCTTCCGGCATATCGCCAATGGCCCGCCCGTTCATGGCGGCAATCAGCTCGGTGGTTTTCCAGAGATAGGTCATGCGCCCACCCCTTTCAGCGCCTTGCGCAACTCTTCATGGTCAGAGAAATGATGCGTAACGCCATTGATCGTCTGGCCTTCCTCATGGCCCTTGCCTGCGATAATCAGGGTATCACCGGCTTTAAGCATCGCGACCGCGTCGTGAATCGCTTGCGCTCTGTCACCGATCTCAATCGCACCAGGCGCTTCGATCAATATCTCTTGGCGAATAACCTGTGGCACTTCGGAACGCGGGTTATCGTCCGTCACAATCACAACGTCAGCAAGCCGGGCTGCAATGCCCCCCATAATGGGCCGCTTGCCCTTGTCGCGATCACCGCCGCAGCCGAACACGACAACGACACGCCCGGTGGTAAACGGCCGCACCGCCGCCAGCACATTTTCCAGCGCCTCCGGCTTATGCGCATAGTCAACATAAAGCGGGCACCCATCCCCGGTCGATCCGACATAGTCCAACCGCCCCGGCGCACCCTCGAGCGTTTCAAGGGCTCTGAATGCGGCTGCTGGAGCGACACCGGTAGAGATCGCCAATCCGGCAGAAACCAGCGCATTGTAAATTTGAAAATCACCCGCCAACGGCAGATCAATTTCGTAAATCACGCCATCATGGGAAACTTCGGCTCTTTGGCGATGCCGTTCATGTTCAACCCGTTTCAGCGCAATAAATTTACCCTTGCGACCCACCGTGCGGACATCAAGTCCCGCCTCTTTCGCGGCAATTTCAGTGGCTCTGGAAAAGACATCATCAGCAAAAATCACCGCCGGAGCACCCTTTGGCAGCAGCGTGTCGAACAGCCGCAACTTGGCAGCATGATAATTCTCGACCGTCGGATGATAATCCATATGGTCGCGTCCAAGATTGGTGAACGCGCCAGCTTTCAACACCACACCATCCAAACGCCTTTGGTCAAGCCCATGGCTCGACGCTTCCATGGCGGCATGCGTCACTCCGCTATCGGCCAACTCCTTGAGCAAATGATGAAGCTCAATCGGATCAGGCGTGGTCAGCGTGCCATAATCATTGCGCCCCGGCGCAACCACACCAGTCGTCCCAATGGAAGCCGCGGCAAGACCCGCCTTATCCCAAATTTGACGGGTAAAGGCAGTCACAGACGTCTTGCCGCTGGTGCCGGTCACGGCAATCATCGTCTCGGGCTGACGCCCGAAAAAAGCCGCAGCGGACTGCGCGAGTACCAATCGCGCATCAGCCACATGAACAACCGGAATAGCGATGTCGCCGATTACCGCACCGTCCGAAACAATCGCCGCAGCCGCACCGCGTTTTGCCGCGTCACTAACAAATACCGAGCCATCCGCTTTCACGCCGGACAGCGCGAAAAACAGATCACCGGGTTTCACAACGCGTGAATCCGATGCCAAACCGCTGACATTAATATGTCCCGCGATGGCATGGGCTTTCAGAAGCGGGCTGAGGTCTGCAAGTTTCATTCGTGTCCAGTCGTTCTTGCGGCCCGCGTTGGCGGGCCCGAATCAAATCAGGGAAAGGAGACCATCATTGCCCCGACATCCGGGCCAAAATCTGGCTTTACACCCAAGAACACGGCACTACGGCGAATAATGGCGCTGACAGTCGGCGCGGTATTGGAGCCTGCGGTCGTGCCGCCCTTACCTTCTTCCGCTTGCGGATTATCCAACACAACCAGTACAACATATTCCGGCTTGGTCATCGGAAACGCACCCAAAAACGCGTTGAAGCGCTGGCTGGATGAATAGCGCCCGTTCACAACTTTCTCTGCCGTCCCCGTCTTGCCACCGACAATATAGCCCGGCACTTCCGCCCGGCGACCCGAACCTTTTTCAACATTGAGCCGGAACAAGTACCGCATGTTGTCGCTGGTCTCAGGTTTTACAACACGCACGGCCAAACGGTCCGCCTCTTCCTTCGTGCGCGGCAAAAAAGTCGGCGGAAGGAGCGTGCCGCCATTCATCAGCGCTGCCGCTGCGACAGCCGTTTGTAACGGCGTTGTCCCGGCACCATGGCCAAAAGAAATCGTGATGGAGTTGAGCTTCTTCCACTCTTTGGGCTCAGTAGGTTTAGCAACCTCTGGAAGCTCGGTCTGCATCTTGGAGAGAAGGCCAATCCGGTGCAGGAACTCACGGTGGCCCTCAATGCCAACGACGTCCGCTTCCTTGGCCGAGCCGATATTTGACGAGTAAATAAACACTTCCGGCACCGTCAATACTTTGCGCTTGCCATG
>JANOYJ010000067.1:0-4849 GCA_031428815.1 Phyllobacterium sp. | reverse complement strand
GTCTAGCGTTGATCCCGCATATGGGGCCGCCGATTCTCACGGACTTGCGTCAGGGCGTTCACATCAGTCAGATGCCGGCGATCTTGTCTTACCTCGGCGAACGGTACGGGCTGTTTCCCGAGGCACCGGCGCTAAGGGCGATGTGCCATAAGGTTATCGGCGACAGCAACGATGTCCTGTACGAAATGACACGCCACAACGGGGAACAGATGTGGACCAAAGCGGATTGGGATAACTATCTGCCTAGGCTTGGGCGATGGATGGCGATCTTTGAGGAAACCGGGCACCGCTATGGACTTAAAGCTCGGTCGGGGTTTTTGTTTGGCACAGAGGCCCCCTGTCTCGCCGATCTAGTGACAGCAACGCTGTGGGGCACAATGACGGCCAAGCTGCCATCCATTCGGCCGATACTTGAGACGCATGCACCCGCGATCGCCGGTCTTTCCGACCGCATTAGGGACATTCCCTCACAAGCTGAACTTCGCCGCAAAAGCGACACATCCTTTGGGGACGCATGGTGCAGCGGCCAGATTGAAGCCTCCCTTCGCGCGGTCATCTGACCGAGCACCGAAGAACTGACGCGAAAGCATTGATCAAAGGCGGTCGTTCCATGAGCCAGACCACTCCCGGCGATATAGACGACATGCGGCTTTCTGACTCCTTTGCCCACCACCCCTAGCTTCGTAACAAAATCGCTGATCCCCTCACCTCTTACTTTCGCACGTTCAGCGTCGAATCCCTGCTGAAACAGCATCCGCATCTGGCGGAGCACAGGGACTGGTTCCGCTCCGATGCGAACCGCGAACACTCGCGCGCCCAAGTTCTCGCTGGCCGCAACGGCGGCGATCTATGGGTCTTCGGCTACGGATCGCTGATGTGGGACCCCGCTCTTCGATTTACCTCCGTGCGCCGGGCCTATGTTCCGGGCTATGCGCGGCGCTTCATTCTGCTGGATGACAAGGGCGGACGCGGCACCAAGGAGGCGCCGGGCCTGATGGCTGCACTTGTCCGGGGCGCGGGCTGCGAGGGCTTGGCCTTCCGGATCGCCGCTGACGACGTGAACGAAGAAACGGAAATACTTTGGCGGCGCGAAATGGTCGGCCACAGTTATATACCGGCTTTTGTCCCAACGCTGATCGATGGCGAGGAGAAGCCGGCGCTGGCCTTTTTGGCGGACCCTTCATCAGAGGCCGTACGACCCGGTCTCGCCCGCACCGATCAGGTCCGGTTCATCGCGCAAGGCGCTGGGTTTCTGGGCACCAGCAAGGCCTATCTTGAAAACATCGTCAGCCATTTCGCCCATCTCGGCATCGTTGACGAAGACTGTTGGGCCCTGCTGCGGGAAGTCGAAGACCATCTTGCCGCTTGAAAAACTTTGTCCGTCAGGGAAGACGGGGAAGCCGGCATGGCCGCATGTCCACAGACGTCCGGCCTTCACCCTTTGAGGAAAGAAAGATAAGCCATGACCACCAAAACATCCGAAACCAACCGCCGTTTCTGGGGCGCACGCGCCAGTGACTGGGCGAAGGTGCAGGAGGGGCAATGCGCCGCCGCTTATCATGCGGTTCTGGCCCATGCCGGGGTCGGCTCGGGAACAATGCATCTTGACGTCGGCTGAGGCTTGGGCATGGCTGCCCCGCCTTCGCTTTGACAGGGCTAAAGGAACCCGCACCGGAAAGCCGCTCTGTCCGCCGCCGCAACAGCAGCCCGTCGAACCTAGTTCGCGAAAAACGTTACAGGCTCAACGACACCATCGCGCTCCATCGCCGCAGCCGCAGCTGGCGACGTCATGAAGGATTGCAAACCTGTCAAGTCATGAACATTCATCGAGAGAGCGACGGTTTTGCTGCCGTTGGTATCGACATAGCTTGTCACGTTGGTGGCAAAGGACTTGAAGACTTCCGTCCGGTGCGCATCTTGTGCTTTCCAATGGTCGACATCTTTCACAGCGTGCGTTGCAATAAATTTGGGCATTGTTTCCTCCCTATGCAAAAATGTAGCACTTTAATTCGTTCGCCAATGCCTTTGAAATGGCTTTTTCAATGCCGTTCAAAATAGCTTCTAATAAAAAGGCCTCGCCGCATCAAATTTGATCGCGTACGAGGCCGGTTGGGGTTCACCCTATGCCCATCTGTTGGGACTTAATCTCTCGCCTGCATCTTTATGAGGCGACAATAGATTAGCGATGTCATTCCGGTGGGACGACCCACATTCAAAATAGGTCAGGCGGCGTCATGGCTCCGCTCCTTGATTGATACCGGACCCAATCTGGCCCTACGATTAAGGTGCTCCTGCATGATGGCTTCGTCAACCGCTAAGCCGCGTCGTTCCGTTCAATTATTATTTCAGTGCGGCGATGAACATTCCTCGATGTAGCCCGACGGGACCTAGATTGTGCTGGTCCTGCCTAAACTGCAACATCGCCACTTCATCGGAATTTAACGCTCCCCGTCTATTGCAAGTGTGAAAGAATACGGGAGTTCACATGCAGAATATGACGAACGGCATTGGTTTTGGTGACCAGATAGTGTCGGCCATGAATCGTCGCCAAAACGCAATCGAATGGCCGCCGACAGTTGCTGCACTTCGCCCCGCATATGTGATTATTGGGGCCTTGTTGTCTGCGGCGTTGATGGACTCAGCCATTCACGGCGGAAACTTGGTTACAATCCTTCGGGTTGTCTGGCATCAAGTTTACATCATGGTCCAGTTTGCTGTTCCCATTATGGCAGCTGTTTTGCTCATTCGTTCCTACATTCTCGTCGGGCGCGATGGCGCGGTGAGCCACGCTGCGACGACTTTGCGACGGTTGTTTTTCTCGTGGACCGTCATTTTCAAGGCTCTGCCGGTATTGGCCTTTGCCGCCTTTCTTGCTGGCTTTGTCCATTTCAAAATGCGGATACCTGATCTTGGTGGCTACCGTTGGGATGATCAACTCTATGCACTCGACAAGTTAATTTTTGGTGGGGTAAGTGGGTGGGAGTTCTTCGCGCCCGTTTATAATTGGCCGGCACTTGTCGCATCATTCGACTTTTTCTATTCGCTTTGGATACCGGGAATATTCGTATTCTGGTGCTGGATGGCCTACAATTCACGGCTATCATTGCAGTTTCGTCAGCAATATCTTGTCTCCACGGTTCTCACGTGGATTTTGGGCGGCAATTTGCTTGCGACTTTGTTCGGGTCTGTTGGTCCCAGCTTTTATGGCGCCATTTATGTCGGCCAACCCGATCTCTTCACCGGCCTTCAGGACAAACTGTCCGCCGTCAACGCATCGTACCCATTATTGACATTTCACGTGCGCGAACAATTGCTTAACGCATACTTTCATCCGGGTGCCAATGTTGTGGGTGGTATTTCTGCCATGCCGAGCATGCACAACGCCCAGGCAGCGATCTTCGTTTTCACTGCGATGCGTATCAACAAATGGCTGACGACCGCGATGGCGATCTTCGGGACGATCATCGTGTCGGGCTCAATTATCCTTGGTTGGCACTATGCGAGCGACTCTCTGGCCGGGCTTTTGATCGCCTTAATGGTCTGGCACGCCACAGGATGGGCGCTGCGCCGCAGCGCCTCAACAACCGCAAAACAGCCCCCTTTTCTCAACGAAACCGGTTGACGGGTTTCGGCTGTCGTTGAGTTTTCATTTTTCGCGGCTGGCCAAGAATTATATGTTCACTATTTGTACCTTATCATGCAATGCTGTATGGCAGGAACTTACAGCATGAGTCGCGCTTATTCCCTGTTTGAGCGACCCCAAGCCTCGACAATCGCTGCCACAGGTCTACATAAGCGGTTTCATTTCTTGCAGGCGAAAATGTCCGATCAAAAATATCTCTCCGTGCGCGGCGCTCGCGAACATAATTTGAAGAATGTCGATGTCGATCTGCCGCGCAACAAGCTGACGGTGATGACCGGCCTTTCCGGCTCGGGCAAATCCTCGCTCGCCTTTGACACGATTTATGCCGAAGGCCAGCGCCGCTATGTCGAGAGCCTGTCGGCCTATGCGCGGCAGTTCCTCGAAATGATGCAGAAGCCGGATGTGGACCAGATTGATGGTCTGTCGCCGGCCATTTCCATCGAGCAGAAGACCACGTCGAAAAACCCGCGCTCGACGGTCGGCACGGTGACGGAAATTCACGACTATCTGCGCCTCCTGTACGCGCGCGTCGGAATCCCCTATTCGCCCGCCACCGGCCTTCCCATCGAGAGCCAGACCGTCAGCCAGATGGTGGACAAGGTTCTCTTGTTGGAAGAAGGCACGCGTCTTCTCATCCTCGCGCCGATTTCGCGCGGGCGCAAAGGCGAGTTCAAGAAAGAGCTGGCAGAGATCCAGAAAAAGGGCTTCCAGCGCATCAAGGTTGATGGCATTTTTTACGAGATTGCTGAAGTTCCGGCGCTCGACAAGAAATACAAGCACGACATCGACGTCGTGGTGGACCGCGTTGTCGTGCGATCCGATCTTGGTGCACGGCTGGCCGACAGCTTGGAGACCTCACTGCGCCTGTCCGAAGGACTTGCAGTGGCCGAGTTCGCTGACAAGCCGCTGCCGCCGTCCGAAACGTCTGAGGAAGGCGCGAACAAGTCGAAGAACGAGACGCATGAGCGAATCCTGTTCTCCGAAAAATTCGCATGCCCGGTTTCCGGCTTCACTATCGCGGAAATCGAGCCGCGGCTGTTTTCGTTCAACAACCCTTTTGGCGCATGTCCGGCCTGCGACGGCCTCGGCTCGCAGCGCGTCGTCGATCCGGAGCTGGTCGTGCCGGAGGATCATGTGTCGCTGCGCGCAGGCGCAATTGCCCCATGGGCAAAATCCTCATCGCCTTATTACACGCAAACCTTGGAA
>JANOYJ010000066.1:0-1764 GCA_031428815.1 Phyllobacterium sp. | reverse complement strand
ATCACCCGCGAAGAGTTCCGCATAATGATGCTTCAACATGCCGGAACAGGAACCCGACGGCGCGACGATGAAGTCGAACTCTTCAAATGCTTCAATCACCTGCTTGGCAATATCACGCGCATCCTTGCGGTCGCCGGAATTATAGGCAGGTTGGCCGCAACAGGTCTGCGCCTTTGGGACATGCACCGCGCAACCGGCATCTTCCAACAACTTTATGGCGGAGAAGCCCACATTGGGGCGAAACAGATCGACCAGACAGGTCACAAACAGACCGACGCGTGGCTTACTAATTGATGCGTTCATACCCGTGCCGTCCTTCGATCCGATACCCGTTCACGCTGGCTTTTGCGCATTTGTGACAGGCGTTGCCATTCACCATTGCGCTCGGCCTCGCGGACGCAATTGTCCACAAACGAAATATGCTCCGATGCCCGAAGCCGCGCCAGACCTGCATTGCCCGCAATGATGGCGTCTGCCAATGCCCTGTGTTGCGCCAACAGTAGATCCCGAGCGCCGGGAAAGCCATAAATCAAGGCGCGATTGTAAAACACGCCGTCTTCGTGCAGCCGGTAGCAGGAGCGCAACGTGTGCAGGAGGATGAGATTATAGGCGCATTCGCCGATGGCGTAGTGAAACTCCAGATCGATCCGCGCTTCTTCGTGAAAGGATTCGGATTTATGGGCCGTCTCCATGCGGGTGATAATTCCCTGCAACATGATCTTGTCGTCATCCGTCGCGCGTTCCGCCGCATGTCCCGCCGCGATCATTTCGATTTCGCGGCGATATTCGAGGTAATCAAAGGCAGCTTTGCGATGCGAGGCAATGAGGTCCACGACGGGTTTTGAAAACACCTGTCCGATAATATCCGCGACGAAAGTTCCGCCGCCATGACGCGAGATAATCAGACCCTTGTCTTCCAAGCTCTTCAACGCATCGCGCAGAACGGGCCGCGAGACATCAAACTGCAGCGATAATTCACGCTCCGCCGGCAGCCGGTCGCCGACGCGCAGTACACCTTCGAGAATGCGCTCTTCAATTTGGAAAATCACATCATCGGCGTTTTTTGAATGGCGGATGGGCGTGAAGAGTTCAACAGTCATTGCGGGTCCAATAATGAAATGCCAAGCTAACGGCAACGTCACAAGTGGTCAAGTATTTTGGCCACTTCGACTAAAATCGATTAGCGGCAGTCTTACGCGGCGATACGCGCTTGACGTGGCGTCAGGAAACCAACAATTGCCGTATTGTGCCGGTCAATTTAGCTGTCCAGCACTGCATTCTGCGCGGGACTGGCGACGGGGGTCAATGTGAACGAAGCAGACAGAAATCGAGGCGTCAGCGAGACACTGACGACCGGATCAGTTCTCGGATTTGCCGCCAATCATCAGCGCCCTCTGGCGCTCGGCGAAGTGCATGCCCGGCCCTATCCCCTCATTTCCGCGCCACGCCTTCTGGTGCAGGTCGCGTTTATGACCGAGGCGGGCTTCGCCGTCGATCATGCTGTGCTCACCGATCTGTCGCGCGCCTCCGGCATAGCGCCGCCGGACAAGAGCGCCCGGCATTTGATTCTGCCAAGCGGTTCCGGCACTTTGCGCTGGGAGCGGCATACCGAGTTTTCAACTTATCTTTATGAAGGCGCACTTAACAAGGATGGCAATGGTTTTCACGAACATCCGTTCGGCTCCGGCTTCATCGCGCCCGGCACAGTGATTTCCGGCATCCGTCTCGAAATCCACAAGCGTCCGCGCGACATGCGCAAATTCA
>JANOYJ010000065.1:0-2252 GCA_031428815.1 Phyllobacterium sp. | reverse complement strand
AAGGAATCGCCACAATAGAGGCCCTCGGCTATCGGCGTCTCGTCGAACTTGGTTGCCCACCGCTTCGCTCTGTGCGCAGTGTCGGCGGCGGCGCGGTGAACCTGGTTTGGAAGCGGATACGCGAGCGCAAACTCGGCGTTCCGTTTCTCCCGGCTTTGAGTGAGGAAGCTGCGGCGGGAACTGCGCGATTGGCCTTTCAGGGCGCGATGGAGGCGGGGCTGTTATGAGTGAACCAACAGAAATCTCCGGCATCTCCAAACTCATCGATACGTTCGACTTTTTTTTCCTCGATCAATTTGGTGTCTTGCACGATGGCAGCGCCCCCTATGTCGGCGCGGCCGAATGTCTGTCATTCTTGAAGGCGGCGGGCAAAACAACCGTATTGATTTCTAATTCCGGCAAACGCGCGGCAGAGAATGAAAAGCGTCTTGTCACGCTTGGATTTGAGCCGGGAAGCTGGGACGTGTTCCTCAGTTCCGGTGAGGTGGCATGGCAGATGTTTGCGAAGGGGGATGTCTTTCCCGCCGGAACCAGATGCTATCTTATCAGCCGTGACAGCGACAATTCTGCGATTGAGGGCCTTAGCCTCGTGCGAATGAGTAAGGCCGAAAAGGCGGATGTCATTCTCCTGACCGCCAGCGAAGGCGACCGCTATGAGCTGGATCATTATCGCGAGTCGCTCTCCTTAGCCGCCGTCAAAGGCATCCCCTGTTATTGCACCAATCCCGACAACATCATGCTGACGTCTCAAGGTCCGAAATTCGGGGCAGGGCGTATTGCTGAACTCTATGAATCGATGGGCGGCAAAGTCACGTATATCGGCAAACCCTATCCGGCGATTTACACAGCGGCGCTCGACGCAATCGGCAATCCATTAAAACATCGTGTGCTTTGCGTAGGCGATAGCTTAGAGCATGACATCACGGGTGCTCGAGTTTCCGGTTTGCAATCGGCTTTGGTGCGCACAGGTATCTTATCAAATGCCTCCCTTGCGGAACTAAGTTACCAGTTTGAGCAACATAGCGTCTTTCCGGATTTTATCCTGCCCGGCTTGATTTGGTAAGCGAGAAGGAAACGCGATCATGGCTTTCACGTTGTCTTTGAATACCAACCCCTTGGTCAATCGCTTTGCCGATCCCGATGATCTCATCGAGACTATTGCGTCGAAAATCGGCATTCGCGACGTTCAACTGACCCATGAATTTATCAACCCTGGTTGGCCTGCCACCACCATCGCCAAAATCAGCAAACGCTTTCAATCCGCACTCGCCAGAACTGGTGTTCGTGTTACGTCGGGAATGACCGGACCCTATGGCCGCCTTAATCATTTTGGTCATCCCGACGCTGATGTGCGTCGCTATTATGTTGATTGGTTCAAAATTTTCGCCGACATTTCCGCCAATCTCGGCGCGTCTTCAATGGGCACTCAGTTCGCGATCTTCACGCAGCAGGATTTTGACGATCCTAGGCGGCGCGCTGTGATGATGAAAATCACCATGGATTGCTGGTCGGAAGTAGCCGAGCACGCCAAAGCCGCAGGGCTCAGTTTCGTGTTTTGGGAACCCATGTCCGTCGGGCGCGAGTTCGGACATACGATTGAAAGCTGCAAGTCGCTGCAAGCGGACATTGACGCGCAAGGTTTTGCCCTTCCGATGAAGATGATGGTCGATATTGACCATGGCGATGTCACCTCGCCCAATCCCGCTGATACTGATCCATATGCCTGGGCTGAAAACTTCCCGCTTCAGTCGCCAATCATTCACGTCAAGCAGTCTTCCATGAACAAAGGCGGACATTGGCCGTTTACCGCGCAATACAATGAGAACGGGCGCATCACACCGGAGAAACTCCTTGCTGCCGTGAAGCGTGGTGGTGGCACGGACAATGAAATTTGCTTGGAGCTCTCATTTCGCGAACGTGAGCCGGTTGACCATCAGGTCGTGGATATGATCCGCGAATCCGTGGATTTTTGGGCACCGTTTATCGAGACGGGGCGCAAGGATTTGCAGACTTTGTAACAAAACGGCGCGATTGCAAAATCAACGCGCCGTCTTTCCAGCTTAGTTTCCAATCAGCCGATCTTCGGGTCCAAACTCCCGCTCTTATAGCGTTTGGCCATATCCGCCAGCGTGATGATCTTCTTGATCTTCGACGCTTGGCCAGCGGTGCCGAACTCTTCAAGGCGCTGTCTGCACAGCTTTGTCATCGCATCCATGGCAGGCTTCAGATATTTGCGCGGATCAAATTCGCTG
>JANOYJ010000064.1:0-5403 GCA_031428815.1 Phyllobacterium sp. | reverse complement strand
TGTCGGCTCCCTGCCATTCGATACCGACGATCTTGATTCCGAAATCGTCCTGAGCGCGGACTTTGAACGTCAGCGTTTCCAGGTCAATGATCACTTTTTGGCGCGGCAAGTCTTCGCCCGCGACTTGAAGAGCCTGGCCGCCCGCGCCGGTATCGCTTCAAAACTCATTTCGCCGCATGTTCTGCGCCATGCTTTTGCCAGCCATTTACTGCAAAACGGTGCGGATTTGCGTGTTGTGCAGGAATTGCTCGGTCATTCCGACATTTCCACAACGCAGATATACACGCATGTGCTTGCGGAGCGCCTGGAGCGCTTGGTCAATGAGCATCACCCGCTCGCCAATCAGGGCTGACGACATCGCCTTTTCGGATTGAGTTTTCAAAACCAGCCCCATATATGAACGCAGGGCTTCTATAGTTTCGGGAGCAGGTGTGCCGGTAGAAACCAAAAAACGAGTGGTGCAATGTATAATTATCTCGATTTTGAGAAGCCGGTTGCTGATCTTGAAGGCAAAATCCTTGAACTGAAACGATTGCAGGATGCAGGTGGCTCCGTCGATGTCGGCGATGAGATCAAGCGCTTGGAAAAGCGTTCTTCAGATGCATTGAAAGAACTCTACAAGAAGCTGACACCTTGGCAGAAAACCCAAGTTGCCCGTCATTCTGACCGCCCGCACTGCCTCGACTTTATCTCAGGATTGTTCACTGATTTCACACCGCTCGCCGGTGATCGGAAATTTGCCGAGGACGAAGCAATCCAATGCGGTCTCGCCCGCTTTCGCGGCACACCGGTTGCCGTAATCGGTCAGGAAAAAGGGTCTGACACCAAAACCCGCCTCAAGCATAATTTCGGCATGGCTATGCCTGATGGCTATCGCAAAGCCGTCCGTGTTATGGAAATGGCCGACCGTTTCAACATGCCGATCATCACGCTGGTCGACACGGCTGGCGCCTATCCCGGCATTGAAGCCGAAGAGCGGGGGCAAGCTGAAGCCATCGCCCGCTCGACGGAAATGTGTCTCAAGGTCAAAGTGCCACTGATTTCGATCATTATCGGCGAAGGCGGCTCCGGCGGCGCGATTGCGATCGCGGTCGGCAACCGCGTCTACATGCTCGAACACGCGATCTATTCAGTCATCTCGCCGGAAGGTGCGGCCTCGATCCTCTGGCACGACGCCACCCGCGCCAAAGACGCCGCCACCAGCATGAAAATCACGGCGGAAGATCTGAAAAACCTAGGCATTATCGATGGCATCATCCCCGAACCCATGGGCGGTGCGCATCGAAACCCTGAAGAGGCGATTAACTCGACCGGCGAGACAATCAACGCCCTGTTGGTGGACCTCGCTGGAGTAGATCGGGATTTACGCCAAGAGCGCCGCGAGAAATTCTTGGCGCTGGGGCGTAATTTGTAAAGCCCGTCGCTGTCACCAACTATTCCCAATATCCACGCACATTCACCGTGCCGCGAATGATCTGCGACGCTGTTGCTGTGCCGACCGGCATTTTCAAGATGATGGTTTGGAAGCGGCCGGGATTGGTATTCTTCGGCGCGGAAGAAAAATCCGCCCTCACGACGTCCGCCCGCTTGCCGATACCAGCGGCAATGTCAAATGACTGCCCGCCAAGGCCGCAGCGGTTAATGCCCGCCGTTGCCAGCGACAGCGCCGATTGGTCATAGCCGAGCCACCATTCGAGATTGGTGAGCGTGGTGGCGACCGCCGCGCCCATGTTGAACGTGTCAATCTCAACGCCGGTACAGACCAGCGAATAGGGCGATGGTGCGGCAAAGCCGAACAGCGCATAATCGGTTTCCCCGCCCGCCACTGCCACAAACTGAAACCGCCCCTGCATCAGGGCATAGCCCGCCGTCGAGTTGGACAAGGCGGCCGATGCCGCCGCCGCCGAGTTCGCCCAGTTGACGGTGGTGGCAAAGGTCACCGGATTGACCTCAAGATTATAGCCCGAGCCGAGCATTTGATGCGACCATGGTTTGTTGGCCATGGCGTCAAGCATTACGACATCGACGCTCGAGACGATCATTTGCGGTGCGGATGCTGGTGCGGAACCGGTGTTATTCAACCGCGCAATCGCAAACAGCCGCGTCGCCGCAAAGAGCTTGGCTTGCGTCAGCGGCAGCTTGATCGACCGCTCGGCCAGAATGAGACCGGTCGCCGTGTCCTGCACCATGAACATGGCCTCATCGTCATCGATGAGCACATCCCATGTGTAGAAATTGGCGGGGTTCAACCCGGCAACAACCGCGCCGGTAATATCGACACCATTATAGGTGAGCACCGGCTGCACCGCGCCGCCTGATGTATATTGCCAATAAGCGCCATTGGTGTTGGCACCATTAGAGGTCGTGGCGTCGCCAAGGCCGAGTTCAGCCACCGCATTATTGACATGCGCAATGCGGGCGCGGGCTTTGAAATGCAGCGGTGCGCGTTGCATTTTAACGAAGGGCCGCAGCGACTTATAAAGATAGCCGGTATTAATCGTGGTGATCGAGCCGGAATTGATCAGCAGCCCCGCTGCCGCTGTCTGCGTGGCGGCCATGGTGGTGGCAATCGGCTGCCAGCGCGAGGAGGCAAGCACGGTGCCTTCAAAAGCTTCCGTCAGCAGCGAGGTATTCAGCGCCATGGCCTGCCCGCCGGTGCGGTCGGTGCGGATATGGCGGTAATTACCATCATTGTAGCCGCCGATGATAAACGCCTCGTCGTTCGCTTCATCGCGGCTCTGGTTATGCTTGCGGGTGATCGGCGAACCGGCAGTGTTATAGAGGACGTTGCGGGCGGCTTTCGAAGCGGTTTCAATGGCGAGCCCGCCGGAAATTGCCGAATTGTCTTGAATTTGAGCCATGATGATTTCCTTTAGAGAAGCAAATAATTGAAATTTCGAAGGCCCGAGACGGGACCCGGAATGGCGGAGATAACAACTTGTATGGTGTCAGCGGCAGAAACCCGCGCGGCGACAGAGAAACTGTCCAGTTCAAGCTCGTCCGGCAAAAGCAATCCGGGCATGACGGCACTGGGTGACATCATCACCTTCTGGGTGACTGATGCGCCAGCATGGGCGAACGTGAAAGTCTTGGAAAACACCGGGGACGTGCCGAAGTCCAGCGTCGTCAGATATGCAGTGGCACCAGCGCTACCGCCCGCTGGCGTTGCCCATGTTCCGTCTGCGCGTAGGAAATTCGACGTTCCGCCGCCTGAGTTTGGAACGAGACCTTTGAGACTGTTGGTAAAGAGGTCCAACATCGCAGTTACTTGAGCCGGGGTAAGGTCCTGCGGGTCCCCGCTACCGGCGCTTGATCTGCCTTTGATACGGCCTGAGGCCATGTCGCCAAGTGCCGTGTTGCCGATTGAATTATCAGCGAGAGTAACGACCGCTGTGGTCCGGTCTATGCGGATCGCAGTCTGCCATGCCGACCCGTTCGGGCTGACCTTAATGCTGAGATCGTCATCGCCGTTAAGCCCGACTTCCGCCCGCCCGGAATAATTGGTCTGATACAGAAAGGACGCCGTGTCACCTGCGCTTTCCTTGTTGAGTTTGATCTGAATGTCACCATTTCCGCCACTTCCCGCCTCAAGCGCGGTGAAGAGTGCATTGTTCGAGCGAACCGCCAGCCGGTTTGTCACATCAGCGGTCGTATTAACGCCAAGCGTCGGAAAACTGAGTGACCCGACAAAATCGCCAAGCGCTGTCCAAACATTTTGCTCATAAATACGCAGTTCATTGTCGGCGGCGAAAAATGCGATAATCCCGCGTGTCGGCGCACAAAACCGCCATCCCGCATCGGTATTGAAGGCAATTTTGCCGTCAGCACCGAACCATGCGCCTGATGCCGACGGCCCTACGAGAAAGGCATCGTCCACCAAAGCACCGACGGGCGGTGAGATATCACCGCTGGTCTTGATGACCAGATGAATAAGCCCGTCCAGCAGCGTTAACGCCTCATTATGCGTCACATGCTTTTGCGCCTGCGAGGGCAAAATGAGAGGAAGTTCAAATCGACCGGTATTTTCCATTAGCGCCTTCAACTACACACAATATCAGTTGGCGCTATTGTGGCTTGGTCATTTGAAGAGAGGATAAAAATCGCAGTCTCGATGCCGTAAGTGCATGAAAATTATAGATTATTTATTCTCATGCCAAATATCTATCCCTGATCCACCCCGGATCCGCAATGTTTCGAGTTTGTATTATCGCCAAATCTATCCGCACACAGTCAGCACTCACGGTCAATTCTCGACAAAAAGCATTTGGTTTCAGCGCAATACTGGCAAAAAATCCCGATAGGTCCGATGATGTCCGGGAGGTGTCGAAGGCTCGTGCCACAAATTTGCCAGAGAAATCAGTAATTACCCGCTCAAATTCAGGTTACCTGCCTGCTCATTTGCTTGCGGTAAGAAACTATCAACCATAAAAGCCGTAACTTATTGGAGCATAATTTGTTCCCCGCTTTGCAAGGTTTGCGACGACGCATGACATTACGTTCTCTCCTAGTGCCAATGATATTGGGTGCGCTTGCGCTTTCTGGCTGCAATGAGACATCCATCGGTGATTTTGCACCGAACCCCAACCGGCCGCTTCCGGATAAAATTGTCCAAAAGATGAAGTCTAAGGGCATGCGAACCACCGCGCCCATCATGATGCGGATCATCAAGGATGAGAGCCTTTTGGAAATATGGAAACAAAAGGACAATGGTCGCTACGATTTGATAGCTGCCTACAATATTTGTGCTTGGTCAGGTAAACTCGGACAAAAGAAAAAAGAGGGTGACCGGCAAGCTCCGGAGGGTTTCTATACAATTCGTCCAGCGCAAATGAACCCTAATTCCAAATACTTTCTGTCGTTCGATACCGGATTCCCCAACGCCTATGACCGTTCGCACGGATTTTCAGGTGCGAACCTGATGGTGCATGGTGCCTGCTCTTCAGCCGGTTGCTATTCCATGACGGACGAAAGCGTGCAGGAAATTTTTGCCTTCGCACGTGATGCGCTTAAGGGGGGCCAGAGCGGATTTTTGCTGGAGGCTCTCCCCTTTCGCATGACGGCAGAAAAAATGGCCAAGCATGCGGGCGATGAAAATTTCGCCTTCTGGAAAATGATCAAAGAAGGCTACGACCATTTCGAATTGACCCGCCAGCCGCCCAAAGTGGACTTCTGCGAAAAGAAATATGTGTTTAATCGCACTGCGACCGATGGCGAATCGTTCAAAGCAAGCGCCTCTTGTCCGCCTTCGACTATTCCGGCAAGTCTGGCATCGGCCCATGCCGCCTATTCGAAAAAATATGATGCGGCCTTTGCAACAGCGCGGTCGAAGTATGACGATCAACCTGTGCCAATCGTCATGGGTGGCAAATCCCGACCCCTTGATAAGAAATGGAAGCCAAAAGC
>JANOYJ010000063.1:0-2366 GCA_031428815.1 Phyllobacterium sp. | reverse complement strand
GAAGCGATGAACCAATAGGCTGAGCGCTGCTATCCGATCCGTCATATTTGACGCTGCCGCATAGTGCTTGGCGGGGAGCGATGGCGAGTTCTGCGCCAAGGCGAGATAATCCAACAGCACATTCTTTAATGCACGTTTTCCTGCTGAATCTGCGTCGGGACTAAACCTACCGCTATCAGCTAGGCCCGCCACCAAGTCTCCAAACACATCGACGCTCGACGAGGCGATGCGCGACTGCAATTCCTGCCGTGCCACGAAGATTGCGTCTGGATCGACGTTGGAGCCAATTTCACGCGCAATATCGCCTTCCATCGGCAAGGTGAGCGCCAAGGCGCGAAATGCCGGCTCGATACCATTCTCAGCGGCAATTTCGCTAAACGCCGCAATGAGCGCCGGATCGAAGTTCATGATCTGATGACCACGAGCCGCCTTGGTCGCTTCGATCAACGCCTCGGTTGCTACTGTGTTCAACGCCTGCCAACGGCTGAACAAATCGGTCTCATGTCGGGCGAGAAACAATTGATCTTCTTGCTTCTGTTGGAAACTCACTGTCACTGGTGCCGAGAAACCGCGCAGCAGCGAAGGAATGGGCCGATCTTTGATACCTTCAAAGACGATGCGGTGGTTTTTCTTGCGCAGATGAATAAGCCCGCCTTCAACCATGGCCCCTTCCACACTCGTCGGTTTGATTTCCTTGCCGTCCTGTCCGAACAGGGCATAAGCCACTGGAATGTAGAGAAGCTTTTTACGACTTTCGCCCGGCGTCGGCTTGACGCTTTGTTCGATTTCAAGAACCAACGTCTTAGCTGATCGGTCCCACGAAGCGTTGACGCTGAGGTTCGGCGTTCCGGCTTGATGATACCATTGTTCAAGTTGAGACAAATCGCGGCCCGAGACTTTTTCAAAGCATTGGACGAAATCTTCAATGGTCACAGCCTGACCGTCGTGACGTTCGAAATAAAGGTCCATGCCCTTGCGAAACAGGGCGGTGCCCAAAATCGTTGCGAACATGCGCACGATCTCGGAGCCTTTTTCATAGACCGTGGATGTATAAAAATTATTGATCTCGCGATATTTGCGTGGTCGTGCCGGATGGGCGAGAGGGCCTTGATCTTCAGGAAACTGATGCGCCTTTAATCCCCGCACTTCAGCAATACGCTTGACCGCCCGCGAGCGCTCGTCGGCGGAAAACTCATGGTCGCGGTAAACCGTCAGACCTTCTTTCAAGCATAGCTGAAACCAGTCGCGGCATGTAATGCGGTTGCCGGTCCAATTGTGAAAATACTCATGCGCAATGACGGCCTCAATACCGGCATAGTCTACATCGGTCGCGGTTTCAGGATCGGCCAGTACATATTTGTCGTTAAAGACATTCAGGCCCTTATTTTCCATCGCGCCCATATTGAACGAGGAAACGGCGACGATCATGAAAATATCGAGATCATATTCGCGCCCGAAACGCTCCTCATCCCAGCGCATCGAGCGCTTCAAGGAATCCATCGCGTAGTCCGCCATCGCCTCCTTGCCGTGCTCAACGTAAATGCGAAGGTCAACTTTACGGCCCGACATCGTGACGAACTCATCGCGGATCATGCCTAGGTCAGCACCAACCAGCGCAAACAAATAACTCGGCTTCGGATGCGGATCACTCCACTCGGCGAAATGCCAGCCATCGCCAAGCATTCCTGAACCGGTGAGATTGCCATTGGCCAACAGAATCGGCGCAGCGCTTTGCGACGCTTCAACTCGCACCGTGTAAACCGAGAGAACATCCGGGCGGTCATAAAAATACGTCATCCGGCGAAACCCCTCGGCCTCACACTGGGTACAATAGACATTCTCGGCAAGATAAAGGCCGGACAGGGCTTTGTTGGTTGAGGGTGAAATCTCGGTTTCGATTTCCAGTGTGAACGCGCCTTGGGGCAGCGAATGGATGGTCAGAGCATCAGCGCTAACGCTGTAAGCATTGTCGCCCAACATGGTGCCATCAATGGAAACGGAAACGAGCGTCATCTCCTCGCCGTTCAACACGAGCGGCGCATCATCTGTCACGCCCTTGCGCCGCGAAACAATCAGCCTGCTTTTCACCCTTGTCGCTATCGGATCAAGCCTGAACGCCAGATGCGTTTTCGCAAATTCATAGTCGGTCGGGCGGTACTCTTCGAGGCGGAAGGTCTTGCCGGTATCAGTACGCATCTCGCCTCGCTTGCTTCTGGGCTTCTTATTTTGGCACAGGTGCCGCTTTCGCGACAATCCGTTACCAGATTTCGTCGTCTAACTGCCATCTCGAAGGTTTACAAATCGAACCAACTCGGCGAAATTGCGAAGATTGCCAACATCTTTTGCGATTTGCCGTCTGGTTCCCA